>CAZQYK010000074.1:0-11695 GCA_964597285.1 uncultured Spirochaetales bacterium | reverse complement strand
CACGCGCACGCCGTCGCGACGTTGTCGCCGGCGCGCTGGCGGCGCTGGGCGTCGAGGGCGGTTTCGGCGAGCGCACGCGCGGCCTCTAGCGGGCGCAGCGCGCCGTCGGCCCCGCGCGCGGCGCGCGCGCTCGCAGCCGCGGCGGCGAGCGGGTCGTCGACGCCGATGCCGGTCTCGGACAACCCATCGGTCGCGAGCAGCACGGCGCCGCCGGGCGCGGCCTCGCCGATCGCGGTGCGGCACGCCGCCGCGAGGCGCTCGCGCTCGAGGCGCTCGTCGCCGAGGAAGGTCGGTCGGTCGGCGTCGCTCGGTGCGCACAGCTCGCGCGCGTCGCCGTCGACGACGTGGAACAGGTGGCTGTCGCCGACGGCGAGCGCGAGCAGCGCCCGCTCGGCCGGCCGCACGACGCACAGCGACAGCGTCGTGCGCCCGACCGGATCGCGCGTGAGCGCGAGGTTCAGGTCGTGGGCCAGCGCGGTCGCCTCGCCGCGCCAGTCGGCGAGCAGGGCGGTCGCGTCGGCGGCGGTCCAGCGCGGCGCGTGCTCGGCGAGCAGCCGCTCGAGCGCGCGCTCGGCACCGCGGGCGCCCCAGTGGCCGTCGGCGACCGCGACGACGAGCGCGTGCTCGCTCCACGCGAACGCCGCGGCGTCCTCGTTGGACTCGCGGTGCGAGTAGGTCTTCGCGGCGCCGCCGCGCGACAGCGCGATCGCGACGCCTCCCTCGGCGAGCGTCGCGACCCCGCCGAGCAGCGTGTGGTCGCGCCCGCGCAACAGGCCGGTGCGCATGCGTCCGCTCCAGGCAATGGCATCGGGGGACGCGCGAGTATACGGGTTCAGGCCGCTCGGCGCGCCGGCGCCGGGGCCTCGGGCGCGGGCCTCAGCACGTGCGCGGGCGGCTCGCGGATGTCCCAGACGAGGCCGACGGCCTGGAGGCCGCGCAGCACGTAGTAGCTGACGTCGATCTCCCACCAGCGGAAGCCTTGGCGCGTCGACGCGCAGTAGTGGTGGTGGTTGTTGTGCCAGCCCTCGCCGAGCGTCAGCAGCGCGAGCCAGGGATTGTTGCGGCTCGTGTCGGGCGTGTCGTAGCGGCGGGTGCCCCAGGTGTGCGCCAGCGAGTTGATCGTGTAGGTCGCGTGCCAGAGCAGGACCGTCGACACGACGAAGCCCCAGACGAGACCGGACAGGCCTCCGACGGCGAAGCACAGCACCGCCAGCGCGATGGGCGCGAGCGCGTGGTTGCGGTTCAGCCACACGAGCTCCGGGTAGCGCGCGAAGTCGCGGATCTGCGCCAGCGGCGTCGTGTCGTAGCGGCTCTCGAAGATCCAGCCCTGGTGCGCGCGGTAGAGGCCCTCGCCGGGCGAGTGCACGTCGCCCGGGCGGTCGGCGTGGCTGTGGTGCACGCGGTGGTGCCCGGCCCACCACAGCGGGCCCTTCTGGGTCGCCGAGCAGCCGAGCACGGCGAGCACGAGCTGGAATGCGCGGCTCGTGCGGTAGGTCTTGTGCGAGAAGTAGCGGTGGTAGCCGCCGGTGATCGCGAACATCCGCACGTAGAACGTGGCCGCGCACAGCAGCAGGTCGGCGCTCGTGACGCCGACCCAGAGCACGAGACCGCAGGCGGCGTGCACGCCCCAGTAGATCGCCTGCGCCATGCGCTCGTGGCGCGCCCACCAGCCCTCGGTGTTCGACGGCGCCGCGGCGCCGGGCGCCCCCGCGTCCACGACCTCGATCTCCGGCAACGCCTTCGCCACGTCTGCTTCTCCTCGCCTCCGCCTTGCACACGGACCCTAGGGAGCGTTTCGGCCGGACGCAGCGCGCGGGCTGTGAAACTTGCGTAAAAACGCCGCTTGCGCGGCGTCCGCGGAGCCCGGACACTGCGTCCGCCCGCAGGACCCGGCGCCCCGGGGCCGGGATCGGGCCGGGGAGCGCGGGGAGCGGGCATGCGCGATCGCCAGCAGTGGCGCCTGACGGACGGCGAGCGCCGCGCGTGGGCCGAAGACGGCTTCTTCGTCCGCGAGGCGGCGTTCGGCGCCGACGAGCTCGTCGCGCTGCGCGACGGGGCCGAGCGCTGCGTGGCGCTCGTCACCGACGCGATCGCGGTCGCGAGCGAGCGCTACGCGATCGACGGCAACGTCTACCACGAGGCCGGAGGCGCGACGGTGCAGCTCGAGCACGCGCCCCGCTCGCGGACGATCCGGGTGATCGAGCCCTTCCACCACCTCGACCCGGCGCTCGACCGCCTGATCGACGACCCGCGGCTGGTCGAGCCGATGCGCGACCTCGTCGGCGACGAGCGCGTCTCGCTCTTCACCGACAAGCTGAACCTGAAGCGCCCGCGCGAGGGCTCGCGCTTTCGCTGGCACCAGGACTCGCCCTACTGGGCGCACTTCGCGCCCGAGCTCGACCGGCTGCCGAACGTGCTCGTCGCGCTCGACGACGCCGACGAGCGCAACGGCTGCTTCCGCGTGATTCGCGGCAGTCACCGCCGCGGCATGCTGCCCGGGCTCGAGGGCGCCGGCCGCCTCGGGCCGCTCTTCACCGACCCGCGCGCGTTCGACGAGGCCGAACAGGTGCCGGCCGTCGTGCCGGCCGGGAGCCTGGTCTTCTTCAGCCCCCACAGCGTTCACGGCTCCGAGCCGAACCGCTCCGACGCGCTGCGGCGCGCGCTGGTCGTCACCTACCAGCCCGGCGGCCGTCGCATGTTCAAGGTCGACGCGAAGCGCGAGGCCGACGCGGCCCTGCGCTAGCCCGGTCAGCCTCCGGTCTTCTGGTAGGGCGGCTCCGCGATCGAGCGGATGAACGCGATCACGTCCCAGATCTGCGCGTCGCTGAGCGTGCCGCCCCACGGCGCCATCTGGGCCGACTTGCCGACGGCCGCGCCGCCCTCCTTGATCACCTTGAACAGGTGCTCGTCGGAGAGCGCGTTCATGTAGTTGCCGTCGCAGTGCTTGGCCGGCTTCGGGTCGAGCGTCTCCGAGAGCGGCCCGTCGCCACAGCCGGTCTCGCCGTGACACGTGGCGCAATAGATCTTGTACTGCTCGTGCCCCGCCGCGACGTCGCCCGGCCCGGGTCCGCCCGCCGCCGGCTCGGCCGGCGCGGGCTCGGGCGCCGGCTTCGCCGGCTCCGGCACCGGCTTCGCGGGCTCGGCCGCCTTCGGCGGCTCGGCCGGCGCCTTCGCGGCCGGCTTCTCGTCGGACCCGCACGCGAGCGTCGCGAGCAGGACCCCCAGCAACACCCAGCTCCCGTTCATGCGCATTGGCGTTCTCCTTCGAGGAAGGCTTCCCGCAGCTCTTCGTAGGTGCGTGTCACCGGGAAGTGCGGGAACTCCCGGATCACGTTGTCCGGCGGCCGGAACAGGATGCCGACGTCGGCCTCGGAGAGCATCGACGTGTCGTTGTACGAGTCGCCGGCTGCGATCACCTGGAAGTTCAGGCCGTGGAACGCCGCGACCGCGGCGCGCTTCTGGTCCGCCATCCGCAGCCGGTAGTCGGTGATGCGGCCCTGCGCGTCGGTGACCAGCCGGTGGCAGAAGAGCGTCGGGTGGCCGAGCTGGCGCATCAGCGGCGCCGCGAACTCGTAGAAGGTGTCGGAGAGGATCACGACCTGGAAGCGCTCGCGCAGCCAGTCGATGAACGCGGCGGCGCCGTCGAGCGGCGCGAGGCCGCCGATCACGCGCTGGATGTCCGGCAGCCCGAGGCGGTGGCGCTCGAGGATCTCGAGGCGGCGCTTCATCAAGACGTCGTAGTCGGGCTCGTCGCGGGTCGTCAGGCGCAGCTCGTCGACGCCGCTGCGCTCCGCGACGTTGATCCAGATCTCGGGGATCAGGACGCCTTCGAGGTCCAGGCACGCGATCCGCACGGCGCTCCTCGGCTGCGGCTCCGGGGCCGCGCGCCGCCTTTTCTAGCAGATCCCCGCCGCGCCGCTGGCGACCGCGCGCCGCGCGGCGTCGACCGGGCGTTTCCCGAGTCGCTTCGATAGGATGGCCCGCATGCGGAACCCCTCCCCGTGCGGCGTCGGACGTGCGTCCGCCGTCCGCCGCGCGGTCGGAGCGGGTCTCGCGACGCTCGGGCTCGGCTCTGCCGTGGGCTGCGGCGACGACGGCAGCGCCGAGGTGCACGCGCCGTCGCCGGTCACCGTCGAGGTGCTGCGCGTCGACCCGCAGCGCTTCGTCGACACGGCGGTGTTCAGCGGGCAGCTCGACGCCGATCGGGCAACGCGCTGCTCTTCGCCTACGCGCTCGCGATCCTGATCGTCTACCTCGTCCTCGCTGCGCAGTTCGAGAGCTTCGTGCACCCGGTGTCGATCCTCGTCGGCGTCGCGCTCTCGTTCACCGGGGCGCTCGTCGCTCTGAAGCTCACCGGTGCGACGCTGAACATCTACTCGAAGATCGGGCTCGTTATGCTGGTCGGGCTCGTGACGAAGAACGGCATCCTGATCGTCGAGTTTGCGAACCAGCTGCGCGAGCGCGGGCTCGAGATCGAGGAGGCCGCGCTCGAGGCGGCGCGCACGCGCTTCCGGCCGATCCTGATGACCGCGCTCGCGACGCTGGTCGGAATCCTGCCGATCGCGCTCGGCCGCGGCGCCGGCGGCGACGCGCGTGCGCCGCTCGGCATCGCCGTCGTCGGCGGGATGTTCTTCTCGACCGCGCTGACCTTCTTCGTCGTGCCGGCGAGCTACGTGCTGATCGAGCGCGCGCGGGCGCGCCTGTGGCGCCGCGCACCGTCCGACGCGCCGCGCACGCCGGTGCCGATCGCCGGAGGCTAGCCGGCGCTACGGCTCGAGGATCGGGTGCAGGCTCTGCGCCGGCAGCGTCTCGCGCAGCTTCTTCAGCGCCCGCGCCTCGAGCTGCCGCACCCGCTCGCGCGACAGGCCGAGCGACTGGCCGATCTGCTCGAGCGTGTGCTCCTCCTCGCCGCCGAGGCCGTAGCGCAGGCGCAGGATCAGCTGCTCGCGTGAGGTCAGTGCGCCGATCAGGTAGCCGACGCCCGAGCGCATGCGCTCGCCGTCGAGGCCGTTGTCCGGCGCCGTCGAGGTCGGGTCCGCGACGAAGTCCTCGAGCCGCTTCTCGGTGCCCGCGACCGACGACTCGAGCGAGATCGCCTCGCGCGACAGCAGGTCGAGCGCCTCGAGCGACGTGGCGTCGGTGCCGAGCTCCGGCGCCAGCTCGGCCGGCGTCGGCTCGCGTCCCAGCTTGCCGGTCAGCTCCGCGCGCACGCGCTGGCTGCGCTGCAGCCGGTCGTGCACGTGCGACGGCAGTCGGATCGTGCGCGAGTGGTTCTGGATCGCCCGCACCAGCGCCTGGCGGATCCACCACACCGCGTAGGTCGAGAACTTGAAGCCGCGGCGGTGGTCGAACTTCTCGACCGCGCGGATCAGGCCGAGGTTGCCCTCCTGGATCAGGTCCGGGAACGACAGGCCGAGGTTGCGGTAGTCCTTCGCGATCGCGACGACGAGCTTCAGGTTGTGCTCGATGAAGCGGTTCTTCTCCTGGCTCATGCGCTCGTGCGCGCGCTCGACGTCCTCGACGCGCTCGAGCAGCGCGGTCCGCGGCATCTCGGACTCGGCCTCGAGCTCGCGGAAGCGCTTCGTGCCGCGTCGGGCGCGGCGCAGGTCGCGCGCGAGCTGGAGCACGCGGCCCCGCATCTCGGCGAGCATCGCGAGCGAGAGCTGCGCGGACTGCATCTCGCGAGACACGCGCGCGTCGAGCTTCGCGAGCTCCTTCTGGCTCGAGGCGCCGCGCAGCTTGTCGCGCTGCGCGAGCAGCGTGCGCAGGCGCTTGACGGCGCGCTCGACGCGCGCCGCGATCTCGCCGGTCTCCTCGTCGCCGACCGACTCGGACAGCTTCGCGCCGGTGTGCGAGAGCGCGCGCAGCTCGTCCCAGCGCGCGACCACGTGGCGCGCACTGAGCGGGATCGCGTAGAGCGCCTCGCGCAGCTCCTGCGTCGCGGCCTCGAGCTCCTTCGCGAGGAGGACCTCCTCCTCGCGGCGCAGCGTGCGGGTGCCGCCGATCTCCTGGAAGTAGGACTCGAGCGGGCGGCGCTCGCGGCCGGGATCGAGGTCCTCGGCCGGGGCGGCCCGGGTGGCTCCGGCCGGCTCGGACCGGTCGGAGTTCTTGGTCTTGGCTTCATCCACCTTCACGACGCATTCCTCGACCCCCCGGTGCGATTCCGCACCTCGGTGTCGGATACCGCCCGGAGACATCTCGTTTCAAGCTTTTTCTGGATCATTCCGGCACCCCCCCACGTGACACGCGGACCCGGCGACTTCGGAACGGCTTCGGAATACAGGGCGGAGCCGCTGGCCGGTGGGCGCGAACAGGCGGGTCGTTGGGAAGGTCGTCCGGCCGGACGGCGGTGTGTGACGCGAACTGTCGGGGGGGCAATGGGAACAGCCGGGTATGTTGCAGGATCGGTCGCTCCAAGTCCAGCAGTTTGTCACGCGCGGGCTCGGCTGGGGCTGCCCTTACCAGATCGGCCGCGGAAATCAACCGGCCCGCAGCACTGCGCTATCGGCGCGGCGGCGCCGCGACTGGATGAAGATCGCTGGACGGACGCGGAGTTGCGCGCGAGCTGCCGTCCGCGGCTCGCCGATTGCCCCTGGGGATCGCAGCGGCGGAATCCCGCGGGGTCAGAACGGCCAGACGACCGGGATCAGCGCCAGCGCCGCCGCGGCGCACACCGCGTCGAGCGGCAGCCCGACGCGGACGAAGTCGGTGAAGCGGTAGCCGCCCGGCCCGTAGACGATCAGGTGCGTCTGATACGACACCGGCGACGCGAACGCGCAGCAGCCGCCGAGGATCACCGCGACCACGAAGGGGCGCGTGTCGACGCCGAGCTGAGTCGCGGTGGCGATCGCGATCGGGAAGGTCAGCGCGACGGCGGCGTTGTGGTGAAGCAGCTCGGCGAGCACGAGCGTCGCGAGGTAGATCAGCGCCAGCGTCGCGAGCGGACCGAGGCCGCCGGCCGACGCGACGAGCGCGCCGGCCACGGCGGCCGCAGCGCCGCTCTTCTCCATCGCGCCGGCGATGCCGAGCCCGGCGCCGATCACGATCAGCACGCTCCAGTGCACGCTGCTGCGCGCGACGCGGCCGCTGACGCAGCGCGTGGCGAGCATCGCCCCGGCGGCGAGGAAGCCGGCCACCGAGATCTCGCGCACGCCGGTGGCGGCGACGACGACCATCGCGAGCAGGATCGCGATCGCCACCCACGCCCGTTCGTGGCGCGGCGCCTCGCTGTCGGGCAGCTCGCTGACGAGGTAGAAGTCGGGGCTGTTGCGATGTGCGCGCAGGAAGCCCGGCGCCGTCTGCAGGAGCAGCGTGTCGCCGGCCTCGAGCACGATCTCGCCGATCTTGCCCGGCACGCGCTCGGCGTTGCGGTGCACCGCGATCACCGCCGCGTCGTAAACGGTGCGGAAGTTCGCGTCGCGGATGCTCTGGTCGGCGAGCGGCGACGACGCCGACACGACGGCCTCGATCAGCCGATGATCGGGGCGCGGCTGCGACGGAACGTCGTCGTGCGAGATCGGCACCAGGCCGCGGATGCGCTGCAGCTCGACGATCGTCGACACGACGCCGGCGAACACGAGCACGTCGCCCGACTCGATCAGCTCCTCGGGGCCGACCGGCGCCAGCGCGCGCCCGTCGCGCACGATCTCGACGAGGAACAGGCCCGGCAGGTGGCGCAGCCCGGCGTCCTCGACCGACTGGCCGATCAGCGGGCAGTCGGCGGCGACTCGCATCGAGGCCGTGTACTCGCGGCGGCGATCGCCGAGCGCCTCGACCGGCCCGCGCCGGTCCGGCAGCAGGCGCGGCGCGACGAGCTGGATGTAGAGCAGCCCGATCAGCGCGATCGGCAGCGTCGCCGGCGTCAGGTCGAAGAACTCGATCGGCGGGAGACCGGCGCGGTTCACGAGGCCGACGACGGTCAGGATCACGCTCGTTCCGATCACCGTCAGCGTGCTGCCGAGGATCGCCGAGTAGCTGAGCGGAATCAGCAGCCGGCTCGGCGAGACGCCGACGCGCCGCGTCCAGTCGAGGATCACCGGGGTCATCATCGCGACGATCGGCGCGTTGTTGACGAAGGCCGACAGCAGCGCGACCGGCGCGCACATCCGCGCGAGCCCGCTCGCCTCGCTGCGTGCCTTCGCGAACAGTCGACCGACGGTCGCCTCGAGCGCACCGGTCTCGCGCAGCGCCGCGGAGACGACGAACAGGATCCCGACCGTCGCGACTGCCGGATGCGCGAAGCCGGCGAAGGTCTCGGCCGGCGTCAGCACGCCGGCCCCGGCCAGCGTGAACAGGCCGGCCATCATCACCAGGTCCGGTCCGGCGACCTCGCGGACCATCGCGACGAGCGTCAGGCCGACGACCGCGAGCGTGAGCCAGCCCTGCCACTCCATCGGTCGCGGCACGATACACCAACCTTCGCCACACTGGGCCGCCATGGCCGCGCAAGCGCCGCGCCGCGTGCTCTCGACCTTCACCGAGAAGGCCTTCTACCTGGCCGAGTTTCGCGAGCGCACGCTCGCGTTCGCGTGCGATGCGGGCGCGCTCGTCGATCCGGGCCGCGTGCGCGACGTGTTGCGCGAGCTCGAGCAGAACGCGACGCGCATCGTCGTGCTCTGCGCCGACGCGGCGCAGGCGCGCGCTCTCGACGCGACCGTCGTCGAGGCGCCCGCGCCGCGGCGCGTCGGCGCGCTGTGGCGCGCGCTGCGCGCGTCGCCGCGCGTCGCGCTCGTGCTCGCGGACGGCGGTGGCTTCGCGCGCGCGTGCCGCGAGCTGGCGGTCGAGCTGCGCATCGCGAAGCTGATCTTCCTCGACCCGCTCGGCGCGCTCGCGCGCGGCGACGGCAGCCGCGTCTCCTTCGTCGACCTCGGCGAGCTCGCGCGGCTGCTCGCGGCGCCGCAGGGCGACGTCGCGAAGCGCGAGCCGCTGCTGCGCGAGGTCGAGGCGGCGCTGCGCGGCGGCGTCAGCGCGGTCAACCTGTGCGCGGCCGAGGCGCTCGCCGACGAGCTTTTCAGCTACGCCGGCTCGGGCACGCTCTTCACCGCCGAGCGCTACGTCGCGGTGCGCAAGCTCGGCATCGACGACTTCGGCGCCGCGAACGACCTCGTCGCGCGCGGCGTCGCCGAGGGATACCTCGCGCCGCGGAGCGCGGCGGAGCTCGACCGCGTGTTCGCGAACGGCTACGGCGCGTTCGTCGAGGGGCGCCACCTGGCCGGCATCGGCGCGCTGATGCCGCACGCCGACGCGCCGAGCAGCGAGATCGCGTCTCTGTACACGCTGACGCGGTTCCTCGGCGAGGGGATCGGCGGCCACCTGGTGCGGGCGCTGTGCGAGGCGGCGCGCGAGCGCGGCGACCACCGCGTGTTCGCGTGCACGACGAGCGAGCGCGTCGCCGGCTTCTTCGAGCGCTTCGGCTTCCGACGCGTCGCCGCCGACGCGGTGCCGGTCGAGAAGTGGCGCGACTACGACGCCGAGCGCATCCCGCAGCTCCTGTGCCTGCGGCGCGAGCTCGAGCCGGCCGACCCGGCGCGCTGAGTGCAAGCGAGCGAAGCGAGCGCGCAGCGAGGCGTAGCCGAGCGGAGTCGAACAGTGGCCTCGACGTTCGCCAAACCAGGGAGCCCGCACCGCGGATTCCTTCACAGGCTCTGAGCGCGCGGGTCGAGGGGGGGACGGCGCGTCGCCGTGCCCCCCTCTCGGTCTCGGTCCGGAGCGCCGGGGGCGTGGCCGAAGCTTCTTCCCCCGGGTTCGGGATCGCTCCCGAAGTGGTCTGTAAGCCGGGTTCCGTCCCGGCGCGCCTCGCGGCGCGCCGGCGGGGATCATTCGTCTAGGCGCCGCATTGCTGCGGCGCTCGAGCGCTCTGACCCGCGCACTGGCGCTCCGCTCCCGAGGGAGCGGGGCGCATCGGACGGGCCGTCCTCGACTGTGCGCCTATTCGAGCTTGCTCCGGGAGGGGCTTGCCCCGCCGCCGGTCACCCGGCCGTCGCGCGTGGGCTCTTACCCCACGATTTCACCCTTGCCTGTGCCTCCCCGCGCCGCGCCTCTCACAGCGCGGCCCGGATCGACGGCCATCGGCGGTGTGGTCTCTGTTGCGCTTTCCCTCGGGTCACCCCGGGTCGCCGTTAGCGACCTCCCTGCCCTGTGGAGCCCGGACTTTCCTCCCGCGAACGGTTCGTGTGTCCGCCGGCGATCCCCTGACCACCTCCGGCGCCCCGAGCGTACCCGCGTCGGGGGCGGGGCGCCTGCGGGCGCGCACTCCAGCAGTGTGGGTGTTTCTCCGATACATCGAAAAGTATCTCTTGAATACGGATTCCGTATCAGGTAGATATTCGATTGCAATGGTGGCCGACCCTTCGACCCCGATCTCCAGCGTCCCGCGTCCCGACGAGATCTTCGACCCGGTCGGCCGCGGGCTCGACGTGATCGGCGACCGATGGACGCTCGTGCTGGTGCGCCATCTGCTGACCGCGAACCGCGGCTTCCAGGAGCTGCGCAAGCGCACCGGCATCGCGCCGCGCGTGCTGTCGAGCCGGCTGCGCCAGCTCGCGGCCGACGGCTTCGTCGAGTCGGTCGCCGACGGCTCGCGCTCGCTCTACGCGCTGACGCCGCAGGGCCGCTCGCTCGCGCCGATCATCAACGCGATCGCGCGCTGGTGGATCCGTCACGGCCTGCGCGACCTCGACGTCGACGCGACGCGCTTCACGAAGACCTCGGCGCAGTCGGTGCTCGAGTCGCTGCCCTTCATGGTGCGCGAGGATCGCACCGAGGGCGTCGACCTGACCTTCGAGATCCGGCTCACCGGCGAGGGCGGCGGCGTCTGGGCGGTGCGCGTCTACGACGGGCTGTGCGACGTGCGGGCCGGCTTCGCCGAGCGCGCCGACGTCCGCTACACGGCCGATGCCCAGGCGTGGTGCGGCGTCGCGCTCGGCCTGATCGACGCGCGAGACCTGTTCAAGCGGGGGCTGCTCACGAAGGAGGGCGGCCCCGAGGCGATGGACGACTACTTCCACCAGGTGGCGCCCGAGGGCCGCGCGCTGCCGATCGACCAGGTGCTTCCCGCGAAGTCCCGAAAGGAGTGACCCGTGATCTCGTTCCAGCCGACCGAGGAGCAGGAGGTCGCCCGCGACGCCCTGCACGAGTTTGCCGAGCAGGTGATCCGGCCGATCGCGCGCGAGTGCGACGAGGCCTCCGCGCTCCCGCAGGACGTCCTCGAGCAGACCTGGGAGCTCGGGCTCGTCTCGACGGCGATCCCGGAGAGCTACGGCGGAGGCGGCGAGGAGCGCTCGCCGGTGACGAACGCGATCGTCGCCGAGGAGCTCGCGTGGGGCGACGCGACGCTCGCGACCGCGGCTCTCGCGCCGGCCGCGTTCGCGTTCGCAGTGCTCGACCAGGGCAGCGAGGAGCAGAAGCGCGAGCTGCTGCCGCTCTTCTGCGGCAGCGCGTTCCACGCGGCCTCGCTCGCGTGGGTCGAGCCCGGACCGGCCTTCGAGCCGCTGCTGCCGCGCACGCTCGCCGAGCCGAAGGGCCAGGGCTTCGTGCTCTCGGGCGCGAAGAGCTTCGTGCCGCTCGCCGACCACGCGAGCCACTTCCTGGTGATCGCGCGCAACAACGGCGGACACGATGCGTTCATCGTGCCGCGCGACGCCGCCGGATTGACGATCGGCGAGGTCGAGAAGAACCTCGGCGTCAAGGCGCTGGC
>CAZQYK010000073.1:0-3395 GCA_964597285.1 uncultured Spirochaetales bacterium | reverse complement strand
CGACGCGCTGTGGATCGGATCCGGCACCGCGCTCGCCGACGACCCGGAGCTGACCTCGCGAGCCGGCCGTCGCACCGTCCACGCGCCGCTGCGGATCGTCGCCGACACGCGGCTGAGGCTGCGCCCGGACGCCCGGTTGCTGCGCGGCGCGTCGGGCTCGGCGTGGGTACTCTGCGGCCCCGACGCGTCGCGCGCGCGGCGCCGCGCGCTCGAGGCCGCCGGGGCCCGGGTGCTCGAGGTGCCGCTCGCCGACGGCCAGATCGACCTGCGGCGCGCGCTGCGGCGCCTGGGTCGCGAAGGGCTGACGGAGATCCTGGTGGAAGGGGGCGGAACGCTCGCCGCGGCGCTGCTGCGCCGCTCGCTCGTCGACGAGGTGCACTGGTTCGCGGCGCCGCTGTGGCTCGGCGCCGAGGGCCGGCCGGCGCTCGGGCCGCTCGGGCGGACCCGGCTGGCGTCCGCGCCGCGCTGGGCGACGCTGTCGTGGAGCCGCGTCGGCGACGACCTGCACTGGGTCGGCCGCCCGCGGCGCGGGAGCGTGCGATGAAGGGCACCGAGAGCTGGCGGCGCGGGAGCGCGCTGTGAAGGGCACCGAGAGCCGGCAGCGCGAGAGCCCGCGATGAAGGTCTTCGAGAGCTCGCTCGACGCCGAGCGACTGCGCTTCGCCGTCGTCGTCTCGCGCTTCAACCACCTGATCTCGGTGCGGCTGCTCGAGGGCTGCACCGCCGAGCTGCGCCGGCGCGGCAGCGAGGACGTGCACGTCGCGTGGGTGCCCGGCGCGTTCGAGATCCCCCAGGCCGCGCGCGCGCTCGCCGAGACGCGGCGCTACGACGCGATCGTCGCGCTCGGAGTCGTGGTCCGCGGCGGCACGCCGCACTTCGACTACGTCTGCCAGGGCGTCACCGACGGCGTGCGCGAAGTGATGCGCGACACCGGCGTGCCGGTCGCGTTCGGCGTGCTGACGACCGACGACGTCGAGCAGGCGCTCGAGCGCACTGGCGGCGCGCACGGCAACAAGGGTCGCGACGCCGCGCAGGCGGCGATCGAGATGGCCCGGCTCCTGCCGGCGCTCGGCAAGGGGCCCCAGCCGTGATCCGCCGGCCGCAGGCAACGATCGAGACGGCGCGGCTGCTTCCGCTCTCCGAGGGCCCGCAGCCGTGACCCGCCGGCGTCCCGCCGCGCGGCACGAGTCGCGGCGCCTCGCGCTCCAGGTGCTGTACGCCGCCGACGTCGCGGCGGCGCGCGGCGCCGCGGCCGACGATGCGTTCGACGCCGTCGCCGCGAACTTCGACCTGCACCCCGGAGCGCTCGCGTTCGCGAAGGAGCTCGTGTGCGGCGTGCTCGCCGAGCGCGACGCGATCGACGGCCGCATCGCCCGGCACGCGAGCCACTGGCGCATCGAGCGAATGGCCGCGGTCGACCGCAACCTGCTGCGCCTCGGCGTCCACGAGCTCTTCGGCACCGACACGCCGGTCGAGGTCGTGATCGACGAGGCGGTCGAGCTCGCGCGCGACTTCGGCAGCGAGCGCTCGCCGGCGTTCGTCAACGGCGTGCTCGACGCGGTCGCCCGAGCCCGCAGCGAAGGGGAGTCGTCGTGATGCATCGCGAGGCCAACGGCGTGCTCGACGCGGTCGCCCGAGCGCGCTCACAGGGGGAGTCGCTGTGAGCCAGCGTGCGCTCGAGCTCGCGTCGGGGCCGATCGAGCGGGTGCCGGCCGACGTCGCCGTCGTGCCGCTCTTCGCCGGAGAGCGCCCGCTGCGCGACGCCGCCGGACGCGTCGACTGGCGGCTGTGCGGCCGGCTCTCGCACCTGTTCGCGGCGGGCCGGCTGTGCGGCGACGACGGCGAGGCGGTGCTGATGCCCGGCGGCGGCGGCATGCGCGCGCCGCGCGTGCTCGGGCTCGGGCTCGGCGCGCGGCCCGAGCTCGACGCGGGGCGCTGGGAGCACTGGATCGCCGAGGCGCTCGCGCGCGCGGCCGCGCTCGGCGCGCGCCACGCGGCGATCGCGCTGCCGGCGTCGGCGGCCGCGCTCGTGCCGCGCCTCAACGCGGTCGCGGCGTGCGCACTGCGCGGCGCTGCGCCCGAGGAGAGCTCTCTCGCGCCCGAGCCCGCCGACGAGGCCGGCGTCGGCGAGTGGCTGCGCGCGGCGGCGCGGCGCCAGCGGCCGGCCGAGCTCGAGGTCCGGCCGCCGGCGTGGGGGCCCCAGGGGGCCGGCGACGCGTGGTCAAGTCGCGATTCCGGGAGCCGATCCACTCGTTAGCGGCGATCCCGGGGGCGAGAGCGGTGCGCTCCTCTTGCGGTCGCAGGACGCCGCGAGGAGCGGGATGAGTCTCGTCGGCAGCCTCGAGGATCTGGGTCTCGTCGACATCCTCCAGATCGTCAGCCTGTCCCGGAAGTCCGGGCGCCTCGTGCTGCGCTCGGACTCCGGCGAGGGTCGCATCCTGCTGTGCGAGGGACTCGTCCAGGGCGCGGCGATCAAGGGCGAGACCGACAGCTTGTACCGGCTGCTCGTCGGCGCCGGTGCGCTCGGCGCCGACGCGTTCCGACGCGCCCACGAAGCCGCCGAGGGCGGCGGCGAGAGCCTCGACGAGGCGCTGTGCCGCGAGGGGGACCTCTCCGGCGAACGTCTCGCGTCGCTGCGGCGCGAGCACGTCGAGCGCTCGGTGATGCGCATGTTCGGCTGGCGCACCGGCGAGTTCAGCTTCGAGATCTGCGACCAGCCGTCCGCCGAGGACGCCGAGCTGCTGCTGCCGCAAGGGCTCAACACGCAGTACCTCGCGATGGAGGCGACCCGGCTCGGCGACGAGACCGGACGCGAGGCCGACGTCGAGGCCGAGAGCGACGAGCCGATGTTCAGCGGCGAGGAGCCCGCGCTCGGCGCCGAGGAGCCCGCCGACGCGCTCGCGCTCGCGACCGCGGCCCGCGTCGCCGAGCCCGACCCCGCCGTCGCGCCCGACCCGGCCGGGCCCGACCCCGCCGGCGCGCGCGCCGGACCGGACGCCGCCGGGTCCGCGGTCGGGGAGGTCGCCGTCGACGTCGCTCCGGGCAAGCCGACGCACGTCGCGGTCGCGATCGAGTCCGAGCCCGCGCCGCCGCATCCCGACGTCGCCCCGCGCCGGCCCGTGCGACACCTGATCGCGGTCGACCCGAATCTCTCGAGCCTCGAGTGGCTCAAGGCGACCGTCGACGACCTGTTCCACCGCGTGCACATCTTCCAGCGCCCCGAGCTCGCGATGGACCGCATCCGCCAGTACCTCGTGCGCGGCGAGACGCCGCTCGTCGCGCTCGCGGATCCCTGTGTCGACGGCGCCGCCGACGGGCCCGCGCAGCTGATCGCGCGGCTGCGCGCGATCGCGCCGTCGCTGCCGATCCTCGCGCTGCGCGCCGACCGCGCCGGCG
>CAZQYK010000072.1:0-3206 GCA_964597285.1 uncultured Spirochaetales bacterium | reverse complement strand
GCGCGCAGCGCGCTCACGGACCTCGCGCTCGTCGTCGGCGTCGACGCCGGCGACGAGACCCGCATCGCGACCGCCGCGAGCGAGGAGAGCGGCGGCTTCTTCGACGCCGGGCCCGGCGCGCCGCTCGCGGTCGTCGCCGAGTTCCACGACCTGCCGCTGCGCCCCGGCGCCTACCACCTGACGGTCGGCGTGCGCCACGGCCCGCGCGGCCTCGACCAGGTGCTGCGCGCGGCGCGCCTGGTGATCGGCGAGGCCTGCGCCGACGGCGTCCCGCCGTCGGCGGTGAGCGCCGGCTTCCTGCGCACGCGGCCGGCGTGGCGCCGAGCCGACGAGGACGAGGCACCGTGAGGAGCGATCCCGCGGAGCCGCGCTTCTACGCGCAGCACGGCGAGGACGTCGTCGCGTGGCACGCGCTCGGCGCGAGCGCGGCGCCGCGCTTCTTCGTCGAGGTCGGCGTGATCGACGGCCGCCGCTTCTCGAACACGCTTGCGTTCGAGGAGCGGGGCTTCCGCGGCGTCTGCGTCGAGGCCCACCCCGACTGGGTCGACGAGGCGCGGCGCAACCGGCCCGGCAGCGCCGTCGTGCACGCGGCGGTCGGCGAGCGCAGCGCGCCGTCGGCGCCCTTCCACGCCGAGCCGCGCGGCGCGCTGTCGAGCCTCGAGCCGCGCGACCCGGCCGAGCTGCGCGCGCGCTACGGCGCTTTCTTCTCCGGCTACCGCGTCGTCGACGTTCCGCTGCGCACGCTCGACGAGATCCTCGCCGGGGCCGGCGCGCCAGTCGGGATCGAGCTCGTGTCGATCGACGTCGAGGGCGGCGAGCTCGCGGCGCTGCGCGGCTTCGATCTCGCGCGCTGGCGGCCGCGCGTCGTGATCGCCGAGGCGAACGACGCCGCGAGCGCGACGGCGCTCGAGGCCCACCTGCGCGGCGCCGGCTACGCGCTCGCGCGCGTGATGGGCGGCGCGAACCACTTCTTCGCCGCGTCCGAGGCCGACGCCGCGGCGCTGCGCGAGGCCCGCGTCGACCGCTCCTACGTCCACACGCGCCACCCGCTCGACGGCGACGGCCCCGACGCCTGGGTCCACCCCGCGCCTCCGGCCGGCGGCGCGCTGCGCCGGCTCGCGCGCGCGCTGAGGCCCGGCGGATGAGGCCGGTGAGCGTGCAGTTCCGGCACTTCTGGCCCGGCTTCGACTGGCGGCGCCACTTCGGCTTCCTGCGCGAGCGCTTCGCGCTCGAGGAGAGCGACGACCCGGAGTTCGTGATCTTCTGCGTGTTCGAGGGCGGCGAGAACCGGCGCCGGATGCCGCGCGTCGAGACGAAGGCCGTGCGGATCTTCTACACGCCCGAGAACGTCGCTCCCGACATGCGACACTGCGAGTGGGCCTTCGGCTTCGCGCACGAGGAGCGGGTCCGAAGCGACCGCTACCGGCGCCTGCCGAACTACCCGCTGCGCCTGTGGGCGAGCGGCTTCGAGAGCGAGGCGCTCGTCAAGGGCGACGTCGACGTCGAGGCGCTCCTCGCCGAGAAGACCGGCTTCTGCAACTTCGTCTACTCGAACCCGCGCTGCCGCGCCCGCAACGCCTTCTTCGAGAAGCTCTCGCGCTACAAGCGCGTCGACGCGCCGGGCCGGGTCTGCAACAACGCGCCGCCGATCCCGCGCCCGGGCTCGTACGCCGACGTGCGGCCGAAGCTCGACTACGTGCGCCGCTACAAGTTCACGATCGCGTTCGAGAACGAATCGACGCGCGGCTACACGACCGAGAAGATCGTCGAGCCGATGCTCGTGCAGAGCCTCCCGATCCACTGGGGCGACCCGGAGGTCGGCCGCGACTTCGACGCCGCGAGCTTCGTCGGCTACCACGACGGCTGCCGCCACCTCGACGACCTCGTCGAGCGCGTCGTCGAGATCGACCGCGACGATCGTCTCTGGGCCGAGCGCATCGCGCGCCCGTGGCTGCACGGCGACCGCCTGCCGCCGCACCTCGAGCGCAAGCGCGTCGCCGACTGGTTCGGCCGCATCTTCGAGGGAGGCGGCGGTGCGTAGCCTGCTGATCCTCGGCTCCGGGCGCAGCGGCACGAGCATGACCGCGGGCCTGTTCCGCGAGAGCGGCGCGTACATGGGCGAGAACTCGTACGCGCCGCGCCCGGCGAACCGCTTCGGCTTCTTCGAGGACGAGGAGATCAACCAGATCAACGACCGCATCCTGCGCCACATGCTCCAGCGCCGCGGGCGGCGCTACCTGTGGCGCCTCGCGCCGCCGATCCACCGCCATCCCTTCGCGCTGTGGCTCGCCGCGCCGCGCCGCGTCGAGGCGGTGGACCCGGCGCCCGAGGTGCGCGAGGCGATGCGCAAGCACGTGAGCCGCGAGCCCTTCTGCCTGAAGGACCCGCGCTTCGGGCTGACGCTGCCGACCTGGCGCCCGCTGCTGCCGCGCGGCACGCGCTTCCTCGTCGTGTTCCGCGAGCCCGACCGCACCGTCGACAGCATGCTGCGAGAGGCCCGCGAGCTGGCCGAGCCGCTGCCGCTGACGCCGGAGTGGGCCTACAGGTCGTGGTGGCGCATGTACCGGCGCCTGCTCGACGACTTCTCGCGCGACGGCGCGTGGCTCTTCGTGCGCTACGAGCAGATCGCGAGCGGCGTCGCGCTGCCGGCGCTCGAGGCCTTCGCCGAGACCGAGCTGTGCACGACCCAGATCCGGCCCGACGTGCGCCGCGCGCGGCCCCGAGAGGAAAGCGCGCCGCTCGCCGGGCGCGCGCGGGAGCTCTTCGAGCGGCTCGTCGCGCGCGCCGAGCGCGACGTGGCGCGGTGGAGCGGGCGCGCGCGGTGACGGCCCCGCCCCGCGTCAGCGTCGTGATGCCGGTGCGCGACGCCGAGCGCTGGGTGGAGCGCGCGGTGCGCAGCGTGCTCGAGCAGAGCTTCGGCGACCTCGAGCTGCTCGCGCTCGACGACGGCTCGCGCGACCGCTCGCGCGAGATCCTGCGCGGGCTCGCGGACGAGGACGCGCGCATCCGGCTCGTCGTCGGCACACACGCCGGCGTCACCGCGTGGCTCAACCGCGGGCTCGAGCTCGCGCGCGGCGAGCTCGTCGCGCGGATGGATGCCGACGACGTGGCGCTCCCCGAGCGCTTCGAGCGGCAGGTACGCCACCTCGACGCGCACCCCGAGCTCGTCGCGCTCGGCACGCTCGCGCTCTGCGTCGACGCCGACG
>CAZQYK010000071.1:0-6092 GCA_964597285.1 uncultured Spirochaetales bacterium | reverse complement strand
CGCGGCGACCAGCAGCGCGCGGTTCGTGACGCTCTTCGAGCCGGGCACGCCAACGCTCGCGTCCAGCGGGCCCCGGGGCCGGATCTCGAGCGTGTCGGGCAGGTCGGGCACGGCGGCAACCTACCCCAGGCGCGGGGCCGCGTTGACACCCCCCGGACCCTCGGGCACCCTCGCGCTCCTGCGCGGCTTCTGCCGCCGTGCGAGCGCGGCTCGCCGCCAGCGCGGACCCGCCCGCGCGCCCCGTCGCTCCGGGTCCCGCGATCCCGGGCGTCGCCGAGAGGGTGGGGGCGCGCGACACGGGGGCGCGAACCGGGCGCACGGCGCGCGCCCCACCGGAGTCCCGACCGACCCATGCTCAAGCGACGCCTCTTCACGCCCGGACCCGTGCCGGTTCCCGACCGCGTCCGCCTCGCGATGGCCCACGAGATCATCAACCACCGGGCCCCGAACTTCCTGCCGGTCTTCCGCGAGTGCGAGCGGGGCCTGCAGCGGATGTTCCAGACCGCCGAGCCGGTGCTGATGTTCGCGGCGTCGGGCACCGGGGCGATGGACGCGGCGGTGTCGAACCTGCTGTCGCCCGGCGACCACGCGCTGGTCGTGCGCGGCGGGAAGTTCGGCGAGCGCTGGGCCGAGATCTGCGAGGCCTACGGCGTGCGGACGACCTGCATCGACGTCGAGTGGGGCTGCGCGGTCGAGCCGGCCGCGGTCGAGGCCGCGCTCGCGGAGCACCCCGACGTCCGGGCGGTCTACCTCCAGGCCTCGGAGACGAGCACCGCGGTGCGCCATCCGGTGCGCGAGATCGCCGAGATCGTGCGGCGCGAGGGCGACCGGTTGATCGTCGTCGACGCGATCACCGCGGTCGGCGTCTACGACCTGCCGATGGACGCGTGGGGCCTCGACGCGGTGCTCTCGGGCTCGCAGAAGGCCTTCATGATGCCGCCGGGCCTCGCCTTCCTCGCGCTCTCGGAGCGCGCGCGGCGCTTCCAGCAGACGGCGAAGGCGCCCCACTACTACTTCTCGCTCGACAAGGAGCAGGACGCGCTGCCGGGCGACCAGACCGCGTGGACGCCGGCGGTGAGCCTGCTGATGGGCCTCGCCGAGGCGCTGAAGATGATCCTCGACGAGGAGGGGCTCGAGGAGACCTGGGCGCGCACCGAGAAGCTCGCGCACGCGACGCGCGAGGCGATGCGCGCGATCGGGCTCGAGCTGCTCGCACCCGACGCGCCGAGCCCCGCCTGCACCGCGGTGTGCGTGCCCGACGGCGTCGACGGCGCCGCGCTGCGCAAGCACCTGCGCGACAAGCAGGGCTACACCGTCGCCGACGGCCAGGGCAGGCTCAAGGGCAAGATCTTCCGCCTGGCGCACCTCGGCTTCTTCGACCGCTTCGACACGATCGGCGCGATCGCCGCGGTCGAGATGTCGCTCGCGGCGCTCGGCTACGTGCACAAGCTGGGCGAGGGCGCGCGCGTCGCGACCGAGCTGCTGCGCGACTAGCGCTGGGGGAGGCCGCGTGCCCAAGGTCCTGGTCACGGATTCGCTCGCGCCGCAGGGGCTCGAGATCCTCGAGCGCTCGCCCGGCATCGAGGTCGTCGACTCGCCGGGTCTCTCGAAGGAGGCGCTGCTCGAGGCGATCGCCGACGCCGACGCGCTGATCATCCGAAGCGGCACGCAGGTGACCGCCGAGGTGATCGCCGCGGCGAAGCAGCTCGCGGTGATCGGGCGCGCCGGGATCGGCGTCGACAACGTCGACGTCGGCGCGGCGACCGCGCGCGGCATCGTCGTGATGAACACGCCGGGCGGCAACACCGTGACGACCGCCGAGCACGCGATCGCGCTGCTCGTCGCGCTCGCGCGCCACATCCCGCAGGCGACCGCGTCGATGAAGGCCGGCAAGTGGGACAAGAAGAGCTACGTCGGCACCGAGCTCTACAACCGCACGCTCGGCGTGATCGGCCTCGGCAACATCGGGCGCATCGTCGCGCGCCTCGCGCGCGGTCTCGGCATGAAGGTCGTCGCCTACGACCCCTACCTGTCGGAGGCCGCGGCCGGGAAGCTCGACGTCGAGCTGCTCGACTTCGACGCGCTGCTCGCGCGCGCCGACGCGTTGAGCGTCCACGTGCCGCGCACGCCGGACACGGCGGGCCTGCTCGGCCGCGAGGCGTTCAAGAAGACCCGCCCCGGCGTGCTCGTCGTCAACGCGGCGCGCGGCGGGATCGTCGACGAGGAGGCGCTGCTCGAGGCGCTCGACTCGGGCGCCGTCGGCGGCGCGGCGCTCGACGTCTTCGACGAGGAGCCGCCGCCGCCCGGGCACCCGCTCGTCGCGCACCCGCGCGTGGTCTGCACGCCGCACCTCGGCGCATCGACCGAGCAGGCGCAGGTGAACGTCGCGGTCGCCGTCGCCGAGCAGGTGCGCGACTACCTGCTCTCGGGCCTGATCGACAACGCGGTCAACGTGCCGTCGATCTCGAAGGAGCTCGCGGCGCGGATCCGGCCCTACCTCGTGCTCGGCGAGAAGCTCGGGCGCTTCCAGGGCCAGCTCTGCAAGGGCTCGATCGAGCAGATCGAGATCGAGTACTCGGGCGGCGCGGCCGAGCTCGACGTCGCGCCGATCACCGTCGCGGTGCTGAAGGGCCTGCTCGAGCCGGTGACCGACTCCGTGAACATGGTGAACGCCCCGGTGATCGCGCAGGAGCACGGCATCAAGGTGATCGAGTCGAAGGCGAGCCGCAGCGCCGACTTCGCGAACGCCATCACGACGCGCGTCACCGGCTGCGCCGACCGCCTGATCGGCGGCGCGGTGTTCGAGGGCACGCAGCCGCGCATCGTGCGCATCGACGACTTCATGCTCGAGGCGATCCCGGTCGGCCCGACGCTCTTCATCCAGAACCAGGACCAGCCGGGCGTCGTCGGCACGGTGGGCACGCTGCTCGGCGAGGCCGGCGTCAACATCTCCCGGATGCAGCTCGCGCTCCACCCGTCGCGCGGCGAGGCGGCGATGCTCGTCAACGTCGATCAGCCGCCGTCGCAGAAGGTGATCGAGGCGCTGCGCGCGATGCCGCACGCGATCTCGGTGCAGCTGCTCGAGCTCGGGTCGTGACGACGCTCGTCGCGGTCGGCGCCCAGTGGGGCGACGAGGGCAAGGGCAAGCTCGTCGACTGGCTCGCCCCGCGCGCCGACCTCGTCGTGCGCTTCCACGGCGGCAACAACGCCGGCCACACGCTCGTCGTCGACGGCGACAAGACGGTGCTGCACGTCGTGCCGGCCGGGATCCTCGACCCGGGCACCGTCAACCTGATCGGCCCCGGCGTCGTCGTCGACCCCGAGATCCTGCTCGGCGAGCTCGACGCGCTGTCGGCGCGCGGCGTGCTGAAGGACCCGTCGCGCGTGCGCGTCTCGGGCCGCGCGCACGTGATCTTCGCGTGGCACCGCGCGCTCGACCAGGCACGCGAGCAGGCCGCGCGCAGCCGCGCGATCGGCACCACCGGGCGCGGCATCGGCCCGGCCTACGAGGACAAGGTCGCGCGGCGCGGGATCCGCGTCGCCGACCTGCTCGACGCGGCGACGCTGCGCGAGCAGATCGCCTACCTCGCCGAGCAGAAGAACCGCGAGCTCACCGGCGTGTACGGCTGGGACGCGATCGACGTCGCCGAGGCCACCGAGCGCGCCGTCGAGTGGGGCCGCCGCCTCGAGCCCTACGTCGACCACACCGAGCGCACGCTCGAGACCGCGCTGCGCCAGGGCCGCAACGTGCTCTTCGAGGGCGCGCAGGGCAACTTCCTCGACATCGACCACGGGACCTACCCGTACGTCACCTCGTCGAACTGCGTCGCCGGCGCCGCCTGCGCCGGCGCCGGCATCGGCCCGACGCGCATCGACGGCGTGCTCGGCATCACGAAGGCCTACACGACGCGCGTCGGCGGCGGCCCGTTCCCGACCGAGCTCGAGGGTGAGGCCGGTGAGGCGCTGCGCCGCAAGGGCGACGAGTTCGGCGCGACGACCGGCCGCCCGCGCCGCTGCGGCTGGCTCGACGCGGTGATGCTGCGCGAGGCCGCGACGGTCAGCGGCTACACCGCGCTCGCGGTGAACAAGCTCGACGTGCTGTCGGGCCTCGACGAGCTGAAGATCGCGACCTCGTACCGCATCGACGGAAAGCAGTGCGACGACTTCCCGATGACGCTGCGCGAGATCGAGCGCGCCGAGCCGGTCTACGAGAGCCACGCCGGGTGGAGCGAGGACCTGACCGGCTGCCGCCGCTTCGAGGAGCTGCCGGAGGCCGCGCGCGCGTACGTGAACCGCGTCGAGGCGCTCGTCGGGGTGCCGGTGCAGCTGATCTCGGTCGGGCCCGGGCGCGACGAGACGATCGCCCGCACCGATCCGTTCCGCGGCGCCTGAACGTTTGCCGGCGGGCTGGAGCGCGGGGTCACCTGCGCCCGGGGCCGGCGCACCTACCGCCGGCCTGCGGCGTCGAACCCCGCGGCCGCCGAAGATCGGGAGAAGAGAGTCCAGATGGCCCTGCGCCTGCGAATCCTGTCCGCGAATCTGTGGAACGGTCGCGCCGACCCCGGCGCGCTCGCGCAGCTCGTGCACGACGAGGAGGTCGACGTGGCCTGCGTGCAGGAGCTGACGCACGCCCAGGCCGAGGCGCTCGCGCAGGTGCTCCCGCACGGGCGGGTCGAGCCGGCCGAGGACCACACCGGCATGGGCATTGCGCTGCGCCGGCCGGCGAAGGTCGGCTGGCTGCCGCTGCCGTACCGCTCGATGCGCGGCGCTCGGCTCGACCCGAAGCACTGGAACGGCCTCTCCGAGCCGGTCTGCGTCTGGAACCTCCACGTGCGCGCCCCGACCCAGGGGTCGCCGCTGCGCTCGGCGCGGATCCGCCGCGGCCAGCTGCGCGGGGTGCTGAAGCACCTGTCGCGCCCGGCCGCGCCCCGGCTCGTGCTCGTCGGCGACCTGAACGCGACGCCGGTCTGGCCCGTGTACCGGCGGATCGCCGCGCAGATCCCCGACGCGGCGCTCGCGCACGCGCGCCGCCGCGGCGAGCCGGCGCCGCGCACCTGGGCCCCTTGGACCGGCGCCGAGCGGCTGCGGCTGCTGCGCATCGACCACGCGTTCGCGCGCGGCGTCAACGTGCTCGAGGTGCGCCGCGTGCACGTGCCGAAGTCCGACCACGACGGCCTCTGCATCGACGTCGCGCTCGACTGCGCGGGCAGCGGAGCCCGCGCCCGCACGGAGAGCCGGGACCGGCCGGATGGGGGTCCGGACGGCCCCGGACGAGGCTCGGAAGCGGGCGGATGATTGCGGGTGGGGAGCTCCCATCCGCCCGCCGATGTCGCCGCCAGTGCGGTTCCCGCCCCGGACCCCGGGTCGCGTACACCCTGTCGTGGGGCCCGCAGGCTCTCGACACCGGGACCTCGGCTCTGCGATCCGCGCGCCGACCCTCGGCGCCGGCCCGTCCGGCCGCGGTCCTCCGATCCTCTCCGTGGTGGGGTTTCGTGCTCCGTCCAGGGGGGCGAGGCACGAGACGGAGCCTAGGCGAAAGAAACACGAAAATCAAGCAGACGGTCGGCCCCGCGTATCTTTCCGGCGATGCCCGCACCCGACGCGCCCGCCCGCTGGACGGTCGAGGACATGGCGGCGCTCGGCGCGCGCCACGCGGCGCTCGAGGCGGCCGGCGACCTCGAGCCGCTGCTCGCGACGCTCGCGCCCGATCCGGTCTACGAGTTCCACCCGGTGGGGCTCCGGATGCGCGGCGACGCGCTCGTGCGACGCTTCTACACCCAGTTCTGCGAGCGCTTCCTGCCGCTGCGCGCCGGCTACGCGCTCGTCGCCGAGTGGGCGAGCGAGACCTCGGTCGCGCAGGAGTACGACGTCGACCTCCGCGTCGACGGCGGCGTCGAGCGCTTCCGCGTGCTCGGCATCCTCTACGCCCGCGGCGACCGCCTCGGCGGCGAGCGGGTCTACGCCCCCGAGCGCTTCGTGCGCCTGATGACCGGCGACCTCTTCGAAGAGCTCGAGCCGCTGCGTCGGTAGCCGGCGAGCGCGCGCGGCCCGCCTCGGCGCGCGTCGCCCGCGTACCTATACTGCCCCCGGGC
>CAZQYK010000070.1:0-3070 GCA_964597285.1 uncultured Spirochaetales bacterium | reverse complement strand
TCGAGCTGTCGAAGCGCGCGCCGCAGCAGGAGACTTGAGGCGGTGCCTCTCCAGATCCTGAGCTCTCCCAGCGCACCGGCCGACCTCGCGCGCGAGCTCGAGCGCGCGATCCTCGCGGCGCTGCCCGACGCGACCGCCGAGGTGCGCGCCGCGAGCCCGGGCCACTTCGAGGTGCGCGTCGTCTCGGCGTCGTTCGACGGCCAGAGCCGCGTGGTGCAGCAGCAGCGCGTCTACGCCGCGATCGCCCCGTTCATGAAGGGCGACGCCGCCCCGGTCCACGCGGTCGACCGGCTGGTGACGGAGACGCCCTAGCTCCCTCCCACTCCCGCCGCGTCGCGAGCCTTCCGTTCGCGCCGAGCGCGGTGCAGGCGACGGCGCCGGCGCGGGCGGCTCGGGCGAGGTTCTCGGGGAGCGCGAGGCCGTGGGCGAGGCCGGCCGCGAACGCGCCGTGGAACGCGTCGCCGGCGCCGGTCGAGTCGCGAACGCGCACGCGCGGGGTCGCGTAGCGGCGCACGCGGCCCGCGCCCGGGTCCCAGTAGAGCCCGCCGCGCGCGCCCTGCGTCACGACCGGCGCGCCGCCCCAGCGCTCGCGCATCCGGCGCAGCGCGGCGTCGAGCTTCGTTCGCGGCGCCCACTGGCGGACGAAGATCTCCGGCACGATCGGCCAGTCGACGAGCGGCAGCAGGCGCAGGTAGTCGCGGCGCGGGTCGCTGAAGTCGCCGACCACCGGCACGCCGAGCTCGCGGGCGCGCAGCGCCGCGCGGCGCGCCTGGCGCGGGAAGTGGCCGTCGACGAGCAGCGCGGCCGCGCCGCGCAGCGGCGCGAGGTCGAAGTCGGCGACGCGGCGCTCGAGCGGCGCGCGGTGCGGCGTCAGGAAGCGGCGCTCGCCGCGGCGGTCGCAGAGCACGACCGCGAGCGAGGTCGGCACGTCGCGGCTCGTGACGACGCCGCGCGCGTCGACGCCGGCCTCGCGCAGCCGGCGCCGCACGAGGCGGCCCTCGTCGTCGGCGCCGACCGCGGTCAAGAGGTGCGCGCGGCAGCCGAGCCGCGCGGCCTGCGCCATCGCGGTCGCGGCCATGCCGCCCATGCCGACGCAGCGCTCGACGTAGCGCGTGCGCTCGCTCGCGCCCGAGAGGTCCTCGACGACGTAGGTGTGGTCGACCGCGCACAGGCCGAGCCCGACGACGGCGGGGCGGCGCACGGGGCCGCTCAGCCCTCGCGGTAGGTCGTGTGGCGCGGCGGGCCGGCGAGGATGTTCTCGCGGCCCCAGCTCGTGACCTTCTTGAACGCGTCGGAGGCGATGAACGCGTCGAACGCGCTCTCGCTCTGCCAGCGCGACACGATCAGGTAGACCGGAGAGCCGTCTTCGACGCGGCGGTAGAGGTGCGACTCGTCGTGGCCGTCGATCCCGCGCATCGTCTCGACGACGCGCTGGCACGCATCCTCGAACACGCGCTCCTTGCCGGGAATCACGTGGTAGTTCATGCCGATCGTGACCAAGATGAGCCTCCTCCGACCTCTGCGGCGCCGCAGGATAGCCCGATCTAAGGCCCGCCGACGATGCGCGACGCGACCAGGCGCCGGTGCGCCTCGACGCGCGCGGGGTCCCGGAAGAGCGGGATCAGCGCGACGCCGGCGACGAAGCCGCCGATGTGCGCCCAGAACGCGACGCCCGCGCCCTCGCCCTGCAGCGCCGGGATCCCGCCGAGCAGCTGCAGCAGGAACCAGTAGCCGAGCATCAGGTACGCCGGCACGACGATGCGCGTGAAGAAGAAGCCGAGCACGATCAGCAGGTGCACCGACACGCGCGGATAGAGGACCGCGTACGCGCCCATGACGCCGCCGATCGCGCCCGAGGCACCGACCCTCGGCACCGCGCTGCCGGTGTTCGTGAACATGTGCACGAGCGCCGCGGCGACGCCGCACAGCAGGTAGAAGAGCAGGAAGCGGACGGGGCCCATCGCGTCCTCGACGTTGTCGCCGAACACGAACAGGAACCACAGGTTCGCGACGATGTGGAACCAGCCGCCGTGCAGGAACATCGACGTCAGCACGGTGTGCCACGACGGATCGGGCGCGATCACGCACGCGACGCCGGCGCCGAGCGACACCGCGGTGCCGGCCGCCACCGTGCCGAGCAGCTCGCCCGGGATCGCGCCGAGCTCGCACACCGACTTCGCGAGCCACAGCGGATGCCCGAGGCGCTGCACGAACACCCACGCGCCGACGTTGAGCGCGATCAGCAGCCAGGTGGCCGCGGCGCGGCCGACTTTCGGGTTCTCGTCGCGGATCGGGAACATGCGTCCGCGAGCCTAGCCGCTGGCGTCAATCGTTCGAGTCGGCGACGACGGCGCCCTGCGCGCAGCGGAAGCCGACGCTGTCGTGGCGCAGCGCCGACAGCGCGCCCTCGCGGTGCGTCGAGCGCATCGCGCCCGGGCCGCTCTGCCACGACCCGCCGCGCAGCACGCGCGCGCCGCCGCCCGACTCGTGCAGGCTCAGCGTCCACTCGAGCACGTTGCCCGCCATGTCGAACAGGCCGTACGGGCTGCGCCCGCCGTCGCGGCTGCCGACCGGCGCGGTCGACGCGGCGCCGCACCCGAGCTCGGCGCCGGCGCTCATCACCGCGACGTCGCAGGACGCGACCTCGTTGCCCCACGGATAGGTGCGCCCGTCGGTGCCGCGCGCGGCCTTCTCCCACTCCTCCTCGCTCGGCAGCCGCTTGCCGACCCAGCCGCAGTAGGTGACGGCCTGGTCCCAGTCGACGCAGTTCACCGGGTGGTCGGAGCGTCCGGGCGATTGCCAGTTGCAGCCGGCGCCGGCGGTCGGCGGCTCGCAGACGCCAGCGTCGACGCACTGGCGGTACTCGCTGACGCGCACCTCGGTGCGGTCGATGCGGAAGGCCTGCACGTCGGTGCGCCGGCCCGCCGTCTCCGTCGGCGCGCACTCGCCGTCGCCGTCGCCGTTGCAGCCGAACAGGAACGCGCCGCCGGGGATCGCGACGAGCTTCACCTCGGCCGACTCGGCCGCCGCCACCGCCGGCAGCGCCGCGACGTCGACGTCGGCCTCGGTC
>CAZQYK010000069.1:0-7142 GCA_964597285.1 uncultured Spirochaetales bacterium | reverse complement strand
GCGGTGGCCGCGTGCACGTCACCGGCGTCGGCAAGCCCGAGCACCTCGCGCGCTACGCGGCGTCGCTGCTCTCGTCGACCGGGACGCCGGCGCACTTCCTGCACGCGACCGAGGCCGTTCACGGCAGCGCCGGCCAGATCGTCGCCGGCGACGTCGTGATCGCGGTCAGCAACAGCGGCGGCACCGCGGAGCTCCTGTCGGCGGTCGCGGCGGCGCGCGCGATGGGCGCGTCGATCGTCGCCGTCACCGGCGGCGTCGACTCCGAGCTCGCGGGCCGCGCCGACGCGGTGCTCGACGCCGGCGTCGCGCGCGAGGGCGGCCCGCTCGGTCTCGCGCCGCGCGCGAGCGCGGCTGCGGAGCTGCTCGTGCTCGCGGCGCTCGCCGCCGGCGCCGAGCGCGCGGTCGGGCTCGGGCGTGACGCCTATCACCTGCGCCACCCGGCCGGTGCGTTGGGTCGCCGCTCCGGACCCGAGGGCGCCTAGCCCGCGCTCAGGTTCGCGCTCGCCCCGCCCGATACGAGCGGCACGCCGGCGCCTCCGCTCCGGCTGCAATCGGAGCACCGCCGCGCATGCCCGTTCCGCCGGGCGCCGACCCGATCGGCGCCGAGCTCGACCGCATCCACACCTCCTTCGACTCGCAGTACACCTGGCGCTACGGGTCGGTGAAGCCGGAGCTGCGCGAGCTCTACGAGAAGGCGAAGCGCGAGCAGTGGAACGCGACGACCCAGCTCGCCTGGGACACGCCGGTCGACCCCGAGGGCGAGATCGTGCCGGCGGTGTTCAACCCGCTCGCCGACTACGGCCCGTTCAAGCGCTGCTCGGCGAAGGAGCAGCGCCACTTCCGGCACGCGACGGTCGCGTGGCAGCTCTCGCAGTTCCTGCACGGCGAGCAGGGTGCGCTGATGACCGCGTCCCAGCTCGTCGGCTGCGTGCCGTGGATCGACGCGAAGTACTACGCCGCGACGCAGACGATGGACGAGGCGAGGCACGTCGAGGTGTTCGGGCGCTATCTGCGCGAGAAGCTCGAGTGGGAGTTCCCGATCAACGAGAACCTGCGCAAGCTGCTCGACGTGGTGCTCACCGACGCGCGCTGGGACTTCAAGTACCTCGGCATGCAGATCCTCGTCGAGGGCCTCGCGATGGCGGCGTTCGCGAACCTCTACCAGATGGCCGAGGACCCGCTGATCAAGGAGCTGATCTACTACGTGATGCGCGACGAGTCGCGACACGTGGCCTTCGGCGTGCTCTCGCTCGACGGCTTCTACCGCGACATGCCGGCCGCCGAGCTGCGTGACCGCGAGGAGTTCATCGTCGAGTCGAGCCGCCTGATGCGCGACCGGCTCGTCGGCGACGACGTCGCCGACGTGATGGGCTTCGACCGCGCCGAGGTGCGGGAGATCCTCCTCGCGTCGCCGGTGATGCAGGCCTTCCGCCAGCAGCTCTTCGCGCGCGTCGTGCCGAACGTGAAGCGGCTCGGCCTGCTGACGCCGCGCGTGCGCAGCGCGTTCGGCGAGATGAACATCCTGCACTTCGAGGATGCCGACCCGGAGGCGCAGGACCGCGCGCTCGGCCTCGCCGACGCCCGCGTGGTGGCGGGCGACGAGGACGCTAGCTGCTAGCTGCCCTGGGACGTCGGGCTCTTGACCGTCAGCACCGGGCACGGCGCCTTCTGGACGACGCGCTCGGCGATGCTGCCGAGCAGCAGGTGCTTGAGGCCCGAGAGACCGTGCGTGCCGATCACGATCAGGTCGACGTCGCGCTGCGCGGCCTCCTCGACGATCACCGTGGCGGCGTAGCCCTCGCACACCGCCGTCTCGACCGCGAGGCCCTTCGCGCGCAGCTGCTCGGCGAGCCGGCCGAGCTGCGTCTCGGCCTCACCCTTGACGCTCGACCAGAAGTCCGGCGGCAGGTATGCGCCCTCGAGCTGCTGGAACTCCACCGGCAGGTGGTAGGCGTGGAGCAGCACGATCGAGCTCTGGTGCTCCTCGGCGAGGTGCGCGCCCCACTCGATCAGCAGCGGGGTGTGCTCCGAGAAGTCCACCGGGATCAGGATGCGCCGGACCTCGATCGTCACGTCCGTAGCGTGCTTCCCGCGCGCCGCGGAGACAAGCCCCCGGGCGCCAGGGGCGGAAAGCGCCCGCAGAACGGGCGTTTGACGCCCGCGCGGGCGGCCCCTACCGTCCCGGTCCCAACGGTTCGGGGCCGTAGCTCAACTGGGAGAGCGCTGCGTTCGCAACGCAGAGGTTGGCGGTTCGATCCCGCTCGGCTCCACCAAACCGACCCCGGCGCGCCCGACCCCCCGTGCCCGACGACCGCCCCACCGTCGAGATCGAGTACTGCACGCGCTGCCGCGGGCTGGCGCGCGCCGCGTGGATCGCGCAGGAGCTGCTCGGCACCTTCGACGCCGAGCTCGGGCGCGTCGCGCTCGTGCCGAATGCCGAGGGCGGCGTGTTCGAGGTCCGCGTCGGCGGCGAGCGCCTGTTCTCGCGCGCCGAGGCCGGCCGCTTCCCCGACGCCGCCGAGCTGAAGCGCCTCGTGCGCGACCGCGTCGCGCCCGGCCGCGACCTCGGCCACGTCGACCGCGCCGCGCGCGGCGGGGACCCGGCGTGACCTCCGCACCGGCCTTCGAGACGCTGCGCGTCGAGGCCGACGGCGCGGTCGGGCGGCTGACGCTCGACCGCCCCGAGAAGCTGAATCCGCTGTCGGTCGCGGCGCTGCGCGAGATCGCCGACGCGGCGCGCTGGCTCGACGCGCAGCCCGGCGTGAAGGTCGTGATCGTGCGCGGCGCCGGGCGCAGCTTCTCGGCCGGCGCCGACCTCGCGAGCTTCTCCGGCGCGCCGGAGCTCTCGATCCGCGACGCCGCCGACCTCGGTCGCCGCATGGCCGACGCGCTCGAGGCGATCGACGCGCTCGCGATCGCGCAGATCCACGGCTGGTGCGTCGGCGGCGGCGTCGTGCTCGCCGCGGCCTGTGACCTGCGCGTGGCCGCCGACGACGCACGCTTCTCGATCCCGGAGGTCGACCTCGGCATCCCGCTCGCCTGGGGCGGCATCCCGCGCCTCGTGCGCGAGATCGGGCCGGCGCGCACGAAGGAGCTCGTCGCGACCTGCCGCGTCTTCGACGCCGCCGAGGCGCGCGAGATCGGCTTCGTGAACCGCGTCGTCGCGCCCGACGCGCTCGAGGGCGAGGTCGAGGCGCTCGCCCGCTCGCTCGCCGCCAAGGCGCGCCACGCGCTGCGCTCGACGAAGCGGCACGTCGACGCGGTGACTGCCGGCGCCGTCGGCCTCGCGCGCAGCTGGGCCGACGCCGACGGCCTCGTCACCGCGTTCTCCGACCCCGAGTGCGCCGACGCGCGCCGCGCGTACCTCGAGCGCCGTCGCGGCCGCTAGGTCAAGCTGGGTCGCGCTCCTAGTCCTCGAGCCCGTACAGCCGCGCGGCGTTGCGGTGCAGCACCTTCTCGGCGGTCGACTCGGGCACGCCGCCGAGCACGCGCTCGGCGTACTCGCGCGGGTGCACCGCGCTCGACGCCGGTCCCACCGACATCGAGGTCGGGTGCGGGTAGTCGGTCTCGAAGAGCAGGTTGTCGGGGTAGAGCTCGAGCGCCTTCTCGAGGCCGGCCTCCTCGAACCAGAAGCAGCCGTAGACCTGGCGGCGGAAGTACTCGCTCGGGATCAGGTCGTACTCGGGGTGCTCGCGGTGCACGCCGCCGTTGACCCATTGCCAGTCGAAGGCCTCGAGCGCGAAGAGCAGCCAGCCGACGCCGCTCTCGACCGACACGAAGTCGAGCTTCGGGAAGCGGTGGCAGATGCCGCCGAAGACGATGTCGGAGATGCAGCGCTGGTTGTCGAGGAACGCGTTCGCGCCGAGCCGAGCGAACGCCGCGCGCATGCCGATGTCCTGCATCCCCCCCATGTCCCACGCGCCCGAGCCGATGTGGAAGCTGATCGGAAGCCCCGCGTCCTGCGCGGCGGAGAACACCGGATGCCAGTGCGGGCTCGTCAGCGGCGGCTGGCCGAAGTCCTGCGGCTGGCTGCCGAAGAGCACGCCGCGCACCCCCTTCGCGGCGCAGCGCTCGATCTCGCGCACCGACGCCGCGACGTCCCAGAACGGCGTCGCCATGATCGGGACGAGGCGCGTCGGGTCCTCGGACGCCCACTCGACGATGAAGTCGTTGTACGCGCGCACGCACTCGAGCATCAGCTCGGGCTCGCGCAGCTGCAGGAACGCGCCCGAGCCGAAGCCGCCGACGTTCGGGTACAGCACCTGGCCGTGGATGCCCTCGGCGTCGAGGTACGCGAGCCGCGCCACCGCGTCGTACGCGCCCGGCGGGCAGTCGGCCATCGTGTCCGGACAGTCGGGGAGCGTGCCGTCGTAGCCGGCGATCGCAGTCATCCCGACCGACAGGCCCGGCTGGCCGCCGACGATCCACTGCTCCTTTCCGGAGACCGGGTCGATCCGCGTGTGGGGCACCGCGTCGCCCCACTGGCTCGAGACGCGCGAGGTCCACAGGTCGGCCGGCTCCGAGACGTGGCTGTCGGCGTCGATCACGCGGTGGCGGTCGAAGAGGTCTCCCATCGCAGCGCTCCTCCGTCGGTCGGGGACCCGATTCTACGCCCTGCGGCACCGCGTCCGAAAGCCGCGGGACGCGGGCACGCCGATCGGCGATGCTCCGCCGCCGAGGAGGCTCCGCCTTGATCGTCGTGACCTTCCGCAACCGAATGGCCCCTCGTGTCGACCCGGCCGAGTACGAGGCGCGCGCCGCGCGCCTGTTCGAGATCGCCTCCGGGCTGCCCGGCTTCGTGTCGATGCGCGACTACGCGGCGCCCGACGGCGAACGGCTCGCGCTCGTCGAGTTCGAGTCGCACGAGGCGCTGAAGGCGTGGCGCGAGCACCCCGAGCACCGCGAGGCGCAGCGCCTCGGCCGCGAGCGCTACTACGCGGAGTACCAGCTCCAGATCTGCGAGCTCGTGCGCGAGTCGCGCCATCCCGAGGCGCGCTAGCGCGGGCCCGGGTCAGGCCGAGCCGGCGAAGCCCGGGTAGCACGACGCGACCGCGAGCTCGTCGCCGGCCTGGACGCGCCGGTACTTCTCGGCGAACGAGCGGTCGATCGCGTGGCCGACCACGCCGCCGTGCGGCGTGCGATAGCGGCGCAGCTGGCGCGGGCCGGCGTTGTACGCGGCGTAGGTCGCGCGCGCGAGGTCGTCGGGGTCCTTGCGCACCTCGTGCTCGCGGCGCGCGATCGCGTAGTCGACGAGGTAGTGGTGCAGGATCTCGCTGCCGGCGCGCGCGTTGTAGCGCATGCTCGAGCGCAGCGCGTTCACGTCGTACAGGCCGCGCCACACGCGCTGGTGCACCTGCATGATCCCGACCGCGCCGACCCCGGAGGTCAGCGGCCGAACCTCGCCGCCGCGCCGCGTCACCTGGCGCCAGCAGCTCTCCTGCCACGCGGTCGCGAGCACGAGGCTGCGGAAGAGCGGCGTGTGGCGCACGCCGAGCCGCTTGTCGCGGCGCGTCTCGAGCGCGACCGCGACCAGCAGCTCGCGCACGCGCGCGAGGTAGTCGAGCAGCTCGCCGCGCCGCGGGACCCAGGTGTCGAGGCTGCGCGGCGCGCCGGCGACCCGCAGCAGCGCGAGCCCGCGCGCGGCGCGAATGCCGGGGTCGAGGCGCGCGCCGGGCGGCGGGACGGCCGGGTCGGGCTCGGCGTCGTGCTCGTCGGGGCCCGTGGCATCGGCGTCGTCCGCCGCGTCGGCGTCGGTGTCGGGCTCCTCGCCCGGCAGCGGCAGCGGCGGGCCGAATCCGAGGAGCTCGCGCAGCTCCGGGTCGACCTCGTCGTCGTAGCGCGTCGGGTCGGTCGACGTCGCGTCGAGCATCCGCGCCATGCGCCGCATGCCGTCGACCGACAGCTCGACGCCGTACTCGGGGCCGATCCGGTCGAGCGCCGCGTAGGCGTCCGCCGCGGCGAGCAGGCTCACGTAGCCGAGCGCCGAGTCGCCCGGCAGCTCGGCGGCGACGCGGCGCAGCAGCGGCGCGAGCCGCGTCCAGGTCTCGACGAAGAGCGAGCGCACCGGCTCGGCCGCGCGCGGCTGCGGCGCGAGCAGGATCGCCTCGACGTCGGTGCGCGCGTCGATCAGCACCTCGCGCAGCTCGCGGCGCAGCGCGGCGTCGGCGTCGCGCAGCCCGTGACGGATCAGGAAGGTGAGGAACGCGTCCCAGCTCTTCCACGCGCTCTCCCAGCGCGCGAGCTCGGCCGGCGTCAGCGCGGGCTCGGGACCGTCGGGCGCCGGCGGGCGCACCGGCGGGTCGGGCAGCGGCAGCCGCAGGCCGAGCGCGAGCGCGTCGGCCTCGACCGCGAGCGCCTCGAGCGCCAGCGCGTCGATGCCGCGCTGCCACAGCGCCGCGTCGCCGGCCGGCACCAGCAGCGGAAGGAACGCGCGCAGCTCGCCGAGCGGACGCGTCAGGTCGACGCGCAGCGTCTCGAGGCGCGGGTGCACCTGCGCGCGCAGCACCTCCCAGATCCGGCCCGGCGCGCGCTTCGCGCCGTCGGCGTCGAGCAGCTCCGAGTGCGCGACGCGGAACTCGACGATCGGCAGCTCGGGGTGCAGGCGCGGCTCGAGCCGCGCGTCGAACAGGCCGCTGCGCCGCGTCGTGCCCCCGCAGGCGCCGCCGACGCCGGCGCCGAGGCGCGCGTCGTAGCGCGCGCGCAGGTGCAGCTCGCCGTCGGTCGCGAAGAGCGCCGGCTGCGCGAGCGCGATGCGGTTGCAGCCGCTCGCGTCGCGCCACGGCCGCGCGCTTTCGTCGGGGCCGTCGAAGATCGTCTCGACCGCGAGCCGGCGCAGGAAGGGGTAGTCGACGCGCAGCGGCAGCTCGACGTCGCGCGCGGCGGCTGCCCGCGGCGGCTCGACGTCGGCCGCGGCCACCGGCAGCGCTGCCGCGCCGCACAGCGCGGCGCAGAGCCAGCGGGCGGCCCTCACGCGGCGCCGTCCGCGCGCGGCGCGCGCCGCCGCACGACGAGCCACGCCAGCGCGCTGCCGAGCGCGCCGCCGGTGGCGTTGCCGGCGACGTCCGAGAGCGAAGACACGCGGCTCGGCAGCCAGACCTGGGTCAGCTCGATCGCGAGCGAGAGCGCCGCGGCGAAGAGCGTCG
>CAZQYK010000068.1:0-4517 GCA_964597285.1 uncultured Spirochaetales bacterium | reverse complement strand
GCGTCAGCTGGTACTCGAGCGTCAGCACGACCGGGGACAGGCTCGCCGGCGCGACGTGCAGCGGCAGCACCCGGCCGCTCACCACCCAGTCGGCGCGGCCGGCGTCCTCGACGAGCTCGGCGCCGGCGCGGCGCAGCACCTCGCGGCGCAGCGCCTCGGCCACCAGCCGCTCGATGCCCGGCTCGCCCGACGCGTTCTCCGGCACCTCGACCGCGACGCGCCCGAGGCCGGCGCCGGCGGCGCCGGCCGGCTCTGCGCCGACCCACGTGTAGCCGGTGGCGCCGCAGCCGAGCGCGAGCGCGGCGCCGACGACGACGAGGACCGGACGCGACACGCCGGCAGCGTACCGCGCGCCGGTTCGGGCGTCAGTCCGCCTTCAGCAGCCCCTTGACGACCGACAGCACCTTGTTGGCCTGGATCGGCTTCGAGAGATACTCGTTCGCGCCGAGCTTGAGCGCGCGCTCGCGATCCTCGTTCGCGCCCTCGGTCGTGATCACGACGATCGGGATGTCCTTCAGCGAGTCGTCCCCGCGGATCAGGCTGATCAGCTTCAGCCCGTCCATCACCGGCATGTTGATGTCGACCAGCGCCAGGTCGAAGGCGTCGCTCGAGACCTTGCGCAGGCCGTCCATGCCGTCCTGCGCCTCGACGATCTCGACGTCCTTGAGCCGCCGCAACGCGAAGACCAGCAGCTGGCGCATGGTCGGGCTGTCTTCGACGATCAGAATCCGGTGGGCCATGTTCGTTCCCCGTTCGGGCGTGGGCGCGCCGGGCGCTCACTTCGTCAGCAGTTCGATGAATCCCTGGATCGTGTTGAGCTTGCGCTCGGACTGCGAGTAGAGCTTCGCGGCGAAGATCGCCGTCGCGGCGTGCCCGCCGAGCATGTTGAAGAGCTCGTGGTCGAGGTCCGAGAAGCCGTCCTTCTGCGACAGCAGGCTGTAGATCGAGATCGCGCCGATCGGCTGCTGCTGCACGACGAGCGGCACGCAGACGATCGGCTGCGCGAGGTCGTCGGAGCGCTCGGTGTCCCAGCACGTCGCCTGCTGCGACGCCACCGCCTTGCCGAGTGCGCCGACGCCGAGCGTCGCGCGCGGAAAGTCCTCGATCGCCAGCCCCTCCGCGGCGACCGGGGCCAGCGCGGAGCTCTCGGAGTCGAGCAGGTAGAGTGCGAACACCTCGGCCCCGATCAGGTTGATCACGATCTCCATGATGATCTTGACGACCTCGTCGAGGTCGAGCGTCGAGTGCAGCTGGTAGCTCGACACGTAGAGGTTCGCGAGGTTGTTGTTCTCCTCCTCGACCTCGACGTAGCGCTGCGCGAACTGCGAGTTCTCGAGCTCGACCTGGTCGAGCCGTTCGCGCACCGACGTGCACTCCTCCTCCAGCGACGCAATGCGCTCCGTCAGCTCGCGGCGCAGCTTCTCCCACTCGCCGGGGTCGCGCGCCGCGCTCTCCTGTCGGTCGGTGACCCTCATCAGCCGGCTGCGCAGCCGCTCGTTCTCCTGAAGCAGCTCTCGCGTGAACTCCGCACCCCGGTTGAACAGGGAGAGGAAGTCCTCCGCGCGTGCGCGCAGGTTCGGGTCCTTCTCGCTCATACGGGCCCCCTCGCGGAGACGCGGGCCTCCGCTGACTCTGTTTCGGCCGGACGCTGCAAGCCCCGCTGGATCGAGGCGGCGATCTGGTCGAGCGGCAGCACCCAGTCGACCGCGCCGCTGCGGATCGCCTGCTGCGGCATTCCGAAGATCACCGCGCTCTCCTCCGACTCGGCGATCACGGCGCCGCCGGACGTCTTGATCGCAGACGCGCCGCGGGCGCCGTCGTCACCCATTCCGGTCAGCACGACGCCGAGCAGGTCGGGCCCGTAGGCCTTCGCCGCCGACTCGAAGAGCCGGTCGACCGACGGCGCGTACTTGTCGCCGCCGAGCTGCGCGACGGTGCGCGTCTCGAGCCGACCGCCGCGGTATTCGATCTCGAGATGCCGGCCGCCGGGCGCGAGCAGGATCGTGCCGGGCTGCGGCTCCTCGCCGCCGCACGCCTCGCGCGCGCTCAGCGCGGTCAGGCGGTCGAGGCGCTCGGCGAAGCCGCGCGTGAAGCCCTTCGGCATGTGCTGCGCGACCAGGAACGCGCACGGCGGCGGCTCGCTGAATGCGCCGAACACCTGCATCAGCGCCGCGGGCCCGCCGGTCGACGCGCCGATCACGACGGCGCGCGGCGCCGCTCCGCCCTCCTGGCGCGCGACGACCGGCGGCAGCGCCTGCAGACGGTCCCGCACCTTGTCGATGCGCAGGTCGCGGATCGCGTGCACCTTGCGCAGCAGCTCGCGTTCGATCGACGCGAGCATCGGCGTCGCATGCGGCGTCGGCTTCGCGATGAAGTCCACCGCGCCGAGCTCGAGCGCCTTGAACACCTCGCTCTCGCCCTTGCGACCGCTGATCACGAGGACCGGCGTCGGCCGCTTGCTCATCACGATGCGCAGGAAGGTGAAGCCGTCCATGCGCGGCATCTCGAGGTCGACCGTGATCAGGTCCGGCTGCAGCGCGAAGGTCTTGCGCAGCGCCTCCTCGCCGTCGCGCGCGGTGCCGACGACCTCGACCAGCGGCGAGCCGCGCAGCATCCGCGCGATCGCCTGCCGGCTGAAGGCCGAGTCGTCGATCACGAGCGTGCGGAGGCGTCCGGCGCTCACGGCGAGCCCTCCGCGTCGCCGATCGCGAGCTCGGCGGCCACGTGCCACGGATCGCGTGTCGACAGCCCGGGCATCGGGCGCCGGTAGACGAGGTCGCTCTTCAGGTGCCGCAGCTCGAGCGAGGTCGAGACGTTGATCAGCGACTCCGAGTGGCCGAGCAGCAGGTGACCGCCGGGGCGCAGCTTCTGCTCGAAGGTCGAGATCACCTCGCGCTTGCCTTCGGCGTCGAAGTAGATGATGACGTTGCGGCACAGGATCACGTCCATCGTGCCGAGCAGCGCGATCTTCGAGCGGTCCATCAGGTTGAGGTGGATGAAGTCGACGCACTTCTTGACGTCGTCGGAGACGGTCCAGAGACCGTCCTTCTCCTCGAAGTACTTCTCGCGCAGCACCGTCTCGGTTTCGCGGAAGGAGCTCTCGCGATAGGCACCCTGGCGCGCGCGGCGCATCGCGCGGCGCGAGATGTCCGACGCGTAGACGCGCAGCTCGCGCGCCGGGTCGAGGCCGGCCCCGAGCGCCAGGATCACGACGCTGTACGGCTCCTCGCCGCTCGCGCAGCCCGCCGACCAGATGCTGATCGGCCCGCCGCCGCGCTCGCGACGCTGCAGCACCGACTCGGGCAGGATCTCGCCGATCAGCGCGCGCAGCTGACCTCGCTCGCGGAAGAAGTAGGTCTCGTTCGTCGTCAGCTCGTCGACGAGGCGCGCGAGCTCGCCGTCGCGGCGCGAGTCGCTGCGCAGCTCGTAGTGGTAGGCGGAGTAGCTCGTGATCGCGAGCTCCTGCATCCGCCGCGCGACGCGCCGCTCGAGCAGGAAGCGCGTGTCCGGGCCGAACGCGAGCCCGCAGTGCGAGCGCACGAGCTCGCTGAACAGGCGGAACTCTCGCTCCGTCATGCTCGGCGAGTCGTGGGCGCCCGGCAGCGGCATCGCCTCCCTAGACCTCCAGCTTCGGCAGCGCGCCGAGGGCGACGTTGCGCACGAAGTCGTCCTGCTCCTTCTCGAGACGGCGCAGGATCGCCGGCACCGCCTGCCGCACGCGCCGCTCGGCGAGGATCTCGATCGTCTCGGCGCGCACCGACCAGTCGGGGTGCGAGACGAGCGGCAGCAGCGCCTCGAGCTCGCCGCGCTCGCCGTGCCGGCCGAGGCAGCGCACCGCCTCTCGGACGAGCTCCGGCTCGGGGCGCGCGAGCAGCGGCGCGACGTAGCTCGCCGCCTCGCCGCCGACTGCGCTGACCGCCTCGACCACCGCGAGCGCGACCAGCGCCTCGTCGTCGCACGCGCGGTGCAGGACTCCGAGCGCCGCGGCGCGCAGGTCCGGGTGGTCCGCGGTGGAGAAGGCGCGGCCGACGCCGCGTACCGCCATCGCGCGCACGCGCGCGTCCTCGTCGTCGGCCAGGCGCGCCAGGTCGTCGAACACCGACGCGTTGCGCGCGGCGCCGAGCGCGCGCGCGGCCGCGAGGCGCACCTCGGGCGACTCGTCGGCGATCGCGAGGTGCAGCGGCTCCGGCGCGTGCTCGGGCTCGAGGCGAGCGATCGCGTCGACCGCCGCGCAGCGCACCGCGTCGCTCGGATCCTTCAGCAGCAGCGCGACGAGCGCGGCGTCCTCGGGCCGGGCGATCGCACCCAGCACGCGCGCGACCGCGAGCCGCACCGCGTCGCCGGCGCCGGGCAGGCGCGCAGCGAGCAGCTCGACCGAGCGCGCGGCGGCGCCGGGCTGCGGCCCGCCGGCGATCGCGACCCGCGCCTCGGTCACCGCGAGCCGCTCGGCATCGCCGGCGAGATCCACTTCCGGCGCCGCGCGCTCGAGCCCGTGCACGAGCGGCGCGAGCGCGTCG
>CAZQYK010000067.1:0-8584 GCA_964597285.1 uncultured Spirochaetales bacterium | reverse complement strand
GGCCGCCGCGCGCGGCGCCGCGCACGGGCCTCTGCCCTCGCTCTGGTCCGCCTCGAGGCGAGACACCGAACGCGCTCCGGAATGACGCGGCGGCCGGAGGAGAGCCGCGGGCTGCATGCGACGCCTCGGAGGGGGACCGGGCGACGCCGGGCAGGGTACCGCCTGGGCCGGCTGGCGGCCATCGGAATCGGGGCGAAAGAAAGGAAAAAATGCGTCGCGTTTTCGCTTTGATCCCGGTCACTTCCAAGGGGGGCGCTACTCTGCCGGGATGGACGGCCCGCTGCTCGGACTCGATCTCGGCGCGCGTCGCATCGGGCTGGCGATCTCGGACCCGGACGCCGCGATCGCGTTCCCGCTCGGCGCGCTCGAGAGCCGAGGCCGCGCAAAGGACGTCGAGGCGCTCGGCGCGCTGATCCGCGAGCGGGGCGTCAAGGCCGTCGTCGTCGGCCTGCCGCTGCACCTCGACGGCCGCGCCGGCCCCGCGGCCGAGGCGGCGCGCGGCTTCGCCGCCGCGCTCGGCGAGTCCTGCGGCCTTCCGGTCGAGCTCGTCGACGAGCGCTGGAGCAGCGCCGAGGCGCGGCGCACACTGCGCGACGCGCCGCGCCGCAAGCGCCGCGAGAAGACGAACGTCGACGCGCTCGCGGCGACGCTGATCCTGCGCAGCTACCTCGAGCGTCCGGAGCGCGCGTGATCCGACGCCTGCTCGCGCTCGCGCTCGCGGTCGCCGTGCTCGCCGTCGCCGCCGTCGGAGCGCTCTTCCATCGGCAGCTCCAGCCGCTCGACCCGCACGGCGCGGAGGCGCTCTTCGTCGTCGAGCGCGGCGACAGCCTGTCGCGCGTCGCCGCCCGGCTGGAGCGCGAGGGCTTCGTGCGCGACGCGCACGCGATGGTCTGGTGGACGCGGCTGCGCGGCCAGGCCGGCGCGCTGCACGCCGGCGAGTACCGGCTCTCGCCAGCGATGTCGCCGGCGGAGATGCTCGAGCGCTTCGTCGCCGGGCGCGTCGCGACGCACGAGGTCGTGATTCCGGAGGGGCTGGCCGCCCGCGAGATCGGCGAGCGGCTCGCCGCGCTGCAGCTCGTCGACGCCGGCTCGTTCGCCGACGCGGTCGCCGACGCCGAGCTCGCGCGCGAGCTCGGCGTGCCGGCGGCCTCGCTCGAGGGCTACCTGTTCCCGGAGACCTACCGGCTGCCGCGCGGGCTCTCGGCGCGAGAGGTTTCGCGCGTGCTCGTCGAGCAGTTCCAGCGCGCGTGGCGCGAGGTCGCGCCGGCGGCCGAGGCGCGCGGGCTCCGCATGCACGAGGTCGTGACGCTCGCGTCGATCGTCGAGAAGGAGACCGGCGCCGCCGACGAGCGGCCGGTGATCGCGTCGGTTTTCGCGAACCGGCTGCGCCGCGGAATGCGACTCGAGTCCGACCCGACGGTGATCTACGGGATCCCGGACTTCGACGGCAACCTCCGCCGGAGCGACCTCGAGAACGCCGACAACCGCTACAACACCTATCAACACGCCGGGCTGCCGCCGGGGCCGATCGCGAGCCCCGGGCTCGACTCGCTGCGCGCGGTCGTCGAGCCCGCGCAGACGCGTTACCTGTACTTCGTGTCGCGCAACGACGGCACGCACCACTTCTCGGCCACCTACCGCGAGCACTCGGCGATGGTCGACCGCTTCCAGCGACGAAGGGGCGCGCGCTGAGCGACGAGCCCGCCCGCCCGAGCAGCTTCTACGGCGAGCGCTTCCCGGCGCAGTTCAACCGCGCGCTCGACGCGCAGGCGGCGCTCGGCGAGGCCGGCCGGCGCGTCTACGATGCGATGCGCGCCGCGAACGCGACGATCCGCGTCGACGTCGAGGGCGAGGACGGCGGAGCGTTCTTCTTGAACATCGAGGCGGGCCGCATGAGCGCCGGCGCGAGCCCCGCGCACGAGCCCTTCCTGTGGCTCGAGCAGGACCGGCGCGGCTTCGAGCGCCTCGCGCGCGAGGCCGGCGACTCGGCGCTCGCGCTGCTCGGCGCGCTGCTCGGCTCGGGCGGCACGCTGCGGCTCACGCGCGCGCGCATCGAGCGACTGCGCGCGGTCGACGCGAGCGTCCGGCTCGAAGTGACCGGCGACGGAGGCTTCGCGCTGCGCGCGCACTTCGGCGGCCGCGGCGCCACCGGCGGCGAGCCGGCGACCGAGATCCGCGTCGACGAGGCGTCGTACCGCGCGCTGCGCAGCGGCGCGCTCGACGCGCAGTCGGCGTTCTTCGAGCACCGGATCGAGGTCCGCGGGAGCATGGAGCCGGCGCTCCGGCTCGCGCTCGCCGCGACCGAGCCGGACTGAGGCGTTCTGCCCCGAATCCGGGGCTCCCGGGGAGCTTCGCCCGGGAGCTGCGAGATCGTGGACCCTCCAGTCGATCGCGGTCCATGCCGATGAGCTTCGATACCTCGGCCGCACCGCCCCCGACGGCCGAGGCTCGGGGACCGAAGGCTCGGGAGGGGGCTCGGTTGGGCCGAATCCGGTTCGCACTGTGCGGAGTCAGCGCGTCGACGACGCTCGGGCTCTCGCTCGCCGCAGCGCCGCTGCTGCCGGGGGTCGTCCCCGATCTCGCGTTCGGCGGCGCGCTCACCGGCATGCTGCTGATCGGCGCGCTCGCACTGGGTCTGGGCGCGGCGCTCGCGCTCGTGCTGACTCAAGAGGCGCTCGCGGCGCTCGATTCGGGCGCAGCCGACGCAGACTCCGCGCTCGCTGCGACCCGGCGCTACCCGGCGCTCTTCACCGCCGGCTCGCTCGCGATCTGGCTCGCGGTCGCCGGCCTGCTGAGCGCGCTCGGCGCCGTCGGCGAGGGCGCGGAGCGCGCGACCTTCCTCGCGTGGGCGGCGCTCGGGCTCGTCGCGACCGCCGCGAACGCGCCGCTCTCGGCGTGGGCGGTCGGCTCGCTCCACGGCGTGCTCGCGGCGCGAGCGAGCGCGGCGGCGCCGACGGGTGCCCCCGGCATCGGGCTCGCGTGGACGCTGCGCCTGCTCGTCGCGGCGCTCGTGCTCGCGCCGGAGCTCTTCGCGCGCGCCGGCGGCGGGGGCGACCTCGCGCGCTCGGCCGGGCTGCTCGCGGTCGGCCTCGGGCTCGCCGAGCTCGCGTCGTCGGCGGTCCGCTCCGGCGCCGACGCGCTGCGCGACGCGGCCGAGCGCGCCGCCTTCGGCCGCAGCGCCGTCGCCGTGCCCGGCGGAGAGCTCGCCGGCGTCGGCGGCGCGATCGCGCGCCTCCAGCGCTCGCTCGGCGACGCGCTCGGAGCGATCGAGAGTGCGGCCACCGAGCTCGACGGCGAGCTCTCCGATCTCGACGCGACCCGCGAGAAGCTGCGCGGGCTCACCGACGCGCAGGTGGCCGAGGTGCAGCAGCTCACGCAGTCGATGAGCTCGGTGTACACGCAGTCCGAGACGATCAACGAGTCGATCCAGGAGCTGCGCACGTCGCTCGACGAGTCGAGCAGCGCGGTCACCGAGCTCGGCGCCGCCGGCGACCAGCTCGCCGGAACGGCGGCCGAGATGCTGCGTCGCGCCGAGACCGTCTCGAGCTCGATCCGCAGCGCGCTCGCGAGCCTCGGCGACGTCGCGAGCGGCACCGACGTGCTCGCCGGCATCGCCGCCGACTCGTCGTCGGCGATGGAGGAGATCGCCGCGTCGATGCGCGACGTCAACGAGAACGCCGAGCGCTGCGCGTCGCTCTCGGACCAGGTGGTCGGCGTCGCCGACCGCGGCTCGCAGGTCGTGCAGCAGACGATCGACGGGATGCAGGCGATCCGCCAGGCCACCGAGTCCGCCGAGCAGGTGGTTCGAGGGCTCGGCGAGCGGGCCGGGGAGATCGGCGCGATCGTCGACGTGATCGACGCCGTCGCGAACGAGACGAGCCTGCTCGCGCTCAACGCCGCGATCATCGCCGCGCAGGCCGGCGAGCACGGGCGCGGCTTCTCGGTCGTCGCGGGCGAGATCCGCGAGCTCGCGACGCGCGTGACGTCGAGCACCGCCGAGATCACCGAGCTGATCCAGGCGGTGCAGGACGAGAGCCGCAACGCGATCACCGCGATCGAGAGCGGCAGCCAGAGGGTGGCGAGCGGCGTCGAGCTCTCGGAGCTGGCCGGCCAGTCGTTGGTCGAGATCACCGTCGTCGCGCGCGACAACAAGAAGCGCGTGCAGGGAATCGTGCACTCGGTCGGCGAGCAGACGAAGGCCGCTGGACACGTGGTCGGGATGATCGACGAGGTGCGCTCGCAGGCCGAGCGGATCCGCGCGGCGGCGCGCGAGCAGGAGCGCGGCAACGACGTCGTGCTCGAGCAGGCGCAGGCGATGAAGGAGATGGCCCAGCAGGTGCACCACACCGCCGACGAGCAGAGCCGCGGCACGCGCCTGATCGCGGAGACCGTCGAGAGCTTCGTCTCCGGGCTCGACAAGATCGGCGACGCGGTGAAGCAGCAGGCCGCGAGTTGTGCGCGCGCGGTCGCGTCGACCTGGGAGGCGTACACGCGGGCGAAGCAGGCGAAGGAAGCCGCCGGCGGTCTCGAGGACATCACCGACGCACTGCGCGGCAGCGCCTCGGCGGTGCGCGAGCGCGTCGGTGAGGTGCGCTCGAGGTGAGGGAATTGATGACACGAGGCGGGGCGACTGATACCGTTTTGGCTCTCGAACGGGATCGGGGGAACGGGCCGATGCGCGGGGCGAAGCGCCTCGTCGCACACGAAGTCGGGCGCCCGCCGTGCGCGCCGCGAGCGGCGCGTCCGACGGCGCCGCGCCAGGAGGAGTGGATCCGATGTTTCGCCTGCTGACGACCGCCGTGCTGATCGGAGCCGGCTACGTGGTGGTGACGTCGCTGCCGGACGTCGCGAGGTATCTGAAGATCCGGAACCTGTGAGCCCGCAGCGTCCCGCTCGGGCTGGAGGACGACATGCCCCAGTACCAGATCGATCCCGAGGAGTCCGAGATCTTCGCGGAGGCGCGTTCGAACGTGCACCCGATCGAGATCCGCACCCACGGCGTGAGCGGAACGATCGACGTCGAGGTGGACTCCGGCAAGCTGAACCTGGACGGCGTTCCGCGCGCGACGGTGCAGATCTCGGCCGACCTGCTTCGCTCGGGAATCGAGCTCTACGACAACGAGATCCACCGGATGATCGAGGCGCGCAAGTACCGCACGATCCGCGGCGAGCTCACGCACGCGACCGAGATCGCGAATGGCCGCTACCGGCTGCGCGGCAGCCTCTCGCTGCACGGCGTGACGCGCGACATCGAGGGCGAGGTGACCGTTCGGGTGCGCGACGGCGACGCCGTGCTCGAGATCGAGGGGGCGCAGACCCTCGACATGCGCGAGTTCAACCTCGACCCGCCGAAGATCCTGATGCTCGAGGTCAAGCCCGAGGTTCGGATCCAGGCGAAGATCCGGGCGGTGCGCGACAAGTAGGGGCGCGCGCGACGGCGCTCCTACCTCAGCGCGACCTCGCGCAGCAGCTGCAGGTTCTCGAGAGCCTTGCCGGCGCCGTGGACGACGGCCGAGAAGGGGTCGTCGCTGCGCAGGATCGGAAGCTTCGTCTCCTGGCGCAGCACGTGGTCGAAGTCGCGCAGCAGCGACCCGCCGCCGACGAGCATGATGCCGCGGTCGACGATGTCGGCCGCGAGCTCGGGCGGGGTCTTCTCGAGGGTCAGGTGCACCGTCTCGACGATCGAGTGGATCGGCTCGACGAGTGCCTCGGCGATCTCCTCGCTCGACGCGACGACGACCTTCGGGATGCCGGCGACGAGGTCGCGGCCCTTGATCTCCATCGTCTCCGACGGGCCCTCGGCCGACGCGGTGGCGATCGTCATCTTCACCTGCTCGGCGGTGCGGTCGCCGATCAGCATGTTGTACTTGCGCTTGACGTAGTTGACGATCGCCTCGTCCATCTTGTCGCCACCGCAGCGAATCGAGCTCGACGTGACGATGCCCGACAGCGAGATCACCGCGACGTCGGTGGTGCCGCCTCCGATGTCGACGACCATGTTGCCGGTCGGCGCGGTGACGTCGAGGCCGGCGCCGATCGCGGCGGCCATCGGCTCCTCCATCAGGAAGACCTCTCGCGCGCCGGCCGACAGCGCCGACTCGCGCACAGCGCGCTTCTCGACGCTCGTGATGCACGGCGGCACGCAGATCACGATGCGCGGCCGGATCAGCTTGCCCCGGTTGTGCGCGCGCTGGATGAAGTAGCGCAGCATCGCCTCGGTGATCTCGAAGTCGGCGATGACGCCGTCCTTGATCGGGCGGATCGCGCGGACGTCGCCGGGCGTGCGACCGAGCATCTCCTTGGCCTCGAAGCCGACCGCGCGCACCGTCTCGCCGCGGCCCTTCGGGTCGCTCGTGACCGCGACGACCGACGGCTCCGAGCAGACCAGGCCCTTGCCCTGGACGTAGACGAGCGTGTTGGCCGTGCCGAGGTCGATCGCGAGATCGTGGGAGAAGAAACCGGCGATGGCGTCGAGCAGCATCGAATCCCTCCCGGCGACGGGCGGTCGCGGGTGTGTGGGATTCGTATCGGCAGCTGGAGGCAGGAATTGAGCGCACGCCCGCGTCGGAGCGGGGCCACGCCCGTCGACGTGACGCCCGTCACCGGGCGCGCCGAGCCGGCCGCCGGTGCGGCGACCGGCGGATCAGCGCGCGGCCGGCTCGGCCGGCGGCGCGTCGGGCCCGAGCGGGTCGACCTGGACCAGCGCGTTGAGGTCGGCGATGCGCCCGAAGAGCTCGGAGACCGTCCCGCGCACCAGCCCGAGCGTGCGGTGATAGGTCGCGAGCTGCTCGGCTGCGGTCTCGAGCCGCGTCTCGAGGCCGGCCACCTGCGTCTCGAGCGCACCGATTCGGGCGGCCTGGGTCTGGGCGCGCTGCGTCTGAGCGATCAGCCCCGCGAGCGCGAGCGCGAGCAGCAGCGCGAGCACCGGCACCGCCCACGAGCGGCGTCGGGGCTCGGCGGGCGCCGGGCGGGCGCCGGAGGCCGGACGCGCGTCGTCGCCGACCGCGACGAGCTTCGGGCCGGCCTCGCTGCGGGAGTCGCTGCGGATGCTCTCGGCGGGCTTCGGCTCTGCCATCGCGTGGTCTCCTCGTGGCGCCGAGCCGGCCGGTGGGGATCAGGACTGGATCACCAGCTTCGACAGGCTCGTCTTGCGCAGATTGGTCTTCTGGATCGTGCGGACCAGCTCCGCGACCTTCTCGATGTCGGTCTCGAAGGGATTGTTGCAGATCACCCGCACGTTGAGAAGGTTGCCGAGCCGGATGTTCGACCAGTCGAGGTCGTACTGGATCGAGTTCTGGCGCGCGAGCTTGATGAACTCGCCGCGCATGCGCGCGCGCGTGTCCGGCGGCGGCTCGGTCTTCGCCTTGATGATCTCGTCGTCGTCGAGCACGCGCTCGACGAGCCCGCTGCGCTCGAGCAGGTAGTACAGACCGCGCGAGAGGCGCAGGTCGTGGTACTGCAAGTCGAGCATGAACACGCGCGGGTCGTTCCATGTGGTGTCGTTGCGCTCGATGTAGGAGCGGATCATCTTGCGCTTGATCACCCAGACGATCTCGCGGTCGAGGCGGTCCGGGTCGTCGTCGAGGCAGTCGAGCACGTGCTGCCACTTCGCGACGGCGTCGCGCAGCTCGTCGGAGACGGGGTACTGCTCGATGTACTTCTGCGCCATCTCGCAGTACTCGCGCTGGATCTCGATCGGCGAGTACTCGCGGCCGTTGTCGAGGCGGAGCTTGCGCTTGCAGGTGGTGTCGTAGGAGATGTCCTTGATCGCCTTCACCGGGTTGCGCAGCGTGAAGTCCTGGTTGATGAAGTTGTCCTCGATCATCTGGAGCACGACCGCGCACGCGCCGACCTTCAGGAAGTTCGTGTACTCCGACATGTTCGAGTCGCCGACGATCACGTGCAGCCGTCGGTACTTCTCGCGGTCGGCGTGCGGCTCGTCGCGGGTGTTGATGATCGAGCGGTCGTTCGTCGTCGTGCCCGAGATCTTCTGGTAGATGTGCTGAGCGCGCTGGCTGATGCAGTAGTGCACGCCGTCCTGGGTCTGGAAGACCTTTCCCGCGCCGGTGTAGATCTGGCGGGTCACCAGGAAGGGGATCAGCTGCTCGGCGAGGTAGTAGAAGTCGACGTCGCGGTCGACGAGGTAGTTCTCGTGGCAGCCGTAGCTGTTCCCGACGAAGTCGGTGTTGTTCTTGAAGATCGAGAGCTTCCCGGCGATGCGCTCCTCGCGGATCTTCTCCTCCGCGTACATCTGGAGGTCTTCGAGGATCCGCTCGCCGGCCTTGTCGTAGACGATCAGCTGGCGCGGCGACGCGCACTCGGGCGTCGCGTACTCGGGGTGACAGCCGGTGTCCTGGTAGAAGCGGGCGCCGTTCTCGAGGAAGACGTTCAGGAAGTGCTCGGTCGTGATCAGCTTCTCGAACAGGAAGCGGATCGCCTTCTCGACCGGCAGGGTCTTGCGCCCTTCGGGCGTGAAGATGATCCCGTACTCGGTCTCGATCCCGTAGATGCGCTTCTGCACGCCGCCTGCTCTACCCGGTGAGGTCTCGCCGAGGTCGTGAGAACCCCGAAGCGGCCGACCCTC
>CAZQYK010000066.1:0-13630 GCA_964597285.1 uncultured Spirochaetales bacterium | reverse complement strand
CTCGTCTTTCGCTCCGCTCCGTTCCTGGTCCTCGGTGCGCTGCTCGTCGCGGCGCCGGCCGGGGCGCAGTCGCAGGCCGAGCTCGCGGCGCGCACGATCGCGATCATGCAGGACCTGTGCACCGCCATTCCGGCCGACCCGACGCTCGCCGCCGGCAGCTGCGACATCGGCTTCGACCTCGGCGGGGCGGAGCAGAGCCAGGCCGCGCTGCAGGTCACGCCCCGCGAGGCCACCGCGGCGAGCAGCACCGCGACGCAGACCACCGACGTGCAGGTCGACTCGGAGAAGGACCGCCTCGAGAAGGTGCGGGCGGAGTCCGACGACGCCGACGCCGAGCGGCTCGGCTTCTTCGCGAACGCAACCGGCGGCTTCGGCACCGTCGACGACCGCGGTGAGGCCGAGGAGTACGACGTGCGCGGCGGCGGCGTCGCGCTCGGCATCGACTACCGCATCAGCGACATGCTCGTCGCCGGAGCCGGATTCGGCTGGAACGTCCAGAACACGGAGTTCGATCGCCTGTTTGCGGCGGACGGCAGCGGCGAGAACGTCGGCGGAGGGCAGATCGACTCGCACTCGTTCGCGCCTTCGCTCTACGCGAGCCTCTTCCACGGACCGCTGTACGTCGACGGCATCGTCACCTACACCTACGTCGACTACGAGTTCGAACGCCCGGTGGTGATCCTCGAGACGCCGATCTCGGCCGTCGCGCAGGGAGACACCGACGGCCACCAGCTCGGCGTCCACGTCGGCGGCGGCCTCGACTTCCCGGTCGGCGGCTTCACGCTCGGGCCGCTCGCCGGCCTCGACTACCGCGGCACCTGGATCGACGGCTACCGCGAGTCCGGCGTGCCGGGCTTCCCGCTCGACTACGACGACCAGCAGATCACCTCGCTCGTCTCCAGCGTCGGCGGCCAGTTCTCGTACGCGATCTCGACTCCGTGCGGCGTCGTCTCGCCGTTCGTCCGCGGCACCTGGGAGCACGAGTTCGCGAACGACGCCCGGAACATCGACGCGCGCCTGTTCCTGGACGACACGCCGGCCAACGACGTCCTGGTCTCCCGCACCGAGTCTCCCGATCGCAACTACGCACGGATCGGCGGCGGCGTCGCGGCGCAGTTCGCCGGCGGGCTCTCGGCCTTCCTCGACTACGACTCGTTGGTCGGCCTCCGCGACGTCGAGTACCACCGCTTCACGCTCGGCGGCCGGATCCAGTTCTGACCGGGCGCGTGGTAGGATGGGGCGCGCCCGCTCCATCATCGCAATGCCGCCGAGAACCCCCGCGACGATCGTCCTCTCGAGCGCGCTCCTGCTCGCCTGCGCGGGATTCGAGCCGCGCTCCGGCGAGGGCACCGCGCGCGAGGCCGACGAGCTGCTCGTCGTCGACTGCCTGCTGCCGGGCAAGGTGCGGCGGCTCGGCTCGCAGATGACCTATCTGACGCAGCGCCGCCCGATCAAGACGACGGCGCGCGACTGCGAGATCCGCGGCGGCGAGTACACCGCGAGCGACCGCGCGAGCTACGCGACCGCGCTCGCGGTGTGGCTCGAGCCGGCGAAGACCGGCGATCCGAAGGCGCAGACCTACGTCGGCGAGATCTTCGAGAAGGGCCTCGGCCTCGCGCCCGACTACGAGGCCGCCGCCACCTGGTACCGCCGCGCCGCCGAGCAGGGCCACGCGCCGGCGCAGATCAACCTCGGCCAGCTCTACGAGCTCGGCCGCGGCGTGCCGCGCGACCCGGCGCAGGCGCTCGCGTGGTACCGGCGCGCGTCGGGCCTCGAAGGCCTCGACGTCGACTTCGTGCCGTCGGCGCCGTCGACGATCGAGATGCAGCAGCTGCGCCAGGACCTCGAGCGCCGGGAGCAGGAGGTCGATCGGCTGCGGCGCGAGCTCGACGCGCTGCGCCGCGAGCGCCCCGGTGCCGGCGCGGCGCCCGACGCGGCGCGCGTCGCCGACCTCGAGGTCGAGCTCGAGCGGCTGCGCACCGAGGCCGAGGCGCTGCGCGTGCAGGTCGCCGCGAAGCCCGGCGCCGCCGCCGCGCTGCCGGGCCCGACGATCCAGATCCTCGACCCGAGCGTGCCGGTGACGCGCGGCGTGAAGATCGTGCAGACGCTCGAGGCCGACGCGCGGCGCCTCGTCGTCGGTCACGTCGACGCGCCGGCGGGCCTGATGAGCCTGACGCTGAACGACGCATCGCTCGCGGTCAGCGACCAGGGGATGTTCCGCTCCGAGATCCTCGTCGGCGTCGACGGGACGCGGGTCGCGATCGTTGCGACCGACGCGCGGGGCCGCCGCGCCGAGCGCACCTTCGTGCTCGCGCCGGCCGAGGCGGCGCTCGCGCGCTCCGACGCGCCGCCGCCCGCACCCGCGATCGACTTCGGTCGCTACTTCGCGCTCGTGATCGGAAACGACGCCTACCGCAACCCGGAGATCCAGGATCTCGCCACCGCGCGCGCCGACGCGCGCGCCGTCGGCCGCCTGCTCGAGCGCCGCTTCGGCTTCCGCGTGCGCACGCTGCTCGACGCGACCCGCTACGACGTGCTGTCGGCGCTCAACGAGCTGCGCGCCGAGCTCGACGAGGCCGACAACCTGCTGGTCTTCTACGCCGGCCACGGCGAGCTCGACCGCGCGAACAGCCGCGGCCACTGGCTGCCGGTCGACGCCGAGCCCGGCAGCACCGCGAACTGGATCTCGAACGTCGACCTGACCGACGTCCTGAACGCGATGTCGGCGCGACACATCCTCGTCGTCGCCGACTCCTGCTACTCGGGCTCGCTGACGCGCTCGTCGCTCGCGCGACTCGAGGCCGGCATGACGCCGGAGGCACGCCTCGCGTGGATGCGCGGCATGGTCGGCAAGCGCTCGCGCACCGCGCTGACCTCGGGCGGCCTCGCGCCGGTGCTCGACTCCGGCGGCGGCGAGCACTCGATCTTCGCGAAGGCGCTGCTGACGGTGCTCTCCGGCGTCGAGGACGCGATCGAGGGCCAGCGCCTGTTCCAGGAGATCTCGGCGCGCGTCGCGTGGGCCGCCGAGGCGCAGCGCTTCGAGCAGCTCCCGCAGTACGCGCCGATCAAGTACGCCGGCCACGAGAGCGGCGACTTCTTCTTCGTGCCGCGCAGCTAGGAGCGGCGATGTCGCAAGCGAACGAGGCCCGCGCGCTCCGAGCGACGGAGCCCGGCTCCGCGCGCGCCGCATGGGCGCTCGCGCTCGGCGGCCTGCTCGCGGTCGCGGCGCTGCCCAACGCGCCCGCGGTCGGCGGCGTGCCGGCCGGCGACGCGAGCCTGTGGCTGCGGCTCGGCGGCTGCCAGCTCGTCGCCGCGCTCGCACTCGCGGCGCTCCACCGCCGCCCGGGACCGGCGGCAGTCGAGTGGCTCGCGGTCTGCGCCCCGGCCTGGGCGCACCTGAGCGCGTTCCCGCCGGCGCTCGCACCGCTCGCGTGGATCCCGCTCGGGGCGGCGCTGCTGCGCGCCGACGGCGTCGGGCATGCGGCGCTCCTCGCGACGCTGTCGGCGGCGACGCAGATCCTCGGCGCGGCCGGCTGGATCTTCCACTACTTCGAGCGTCCGCTCGTTCCGTCGCTGATCGCGCTGACGGCGGCGCTCGCGCTCTGGGTGCCGGCCAGCCTCGCCGCCCGCGGGCTCGTGCGGCGCAGCGCGCTGCTGCTCCCGCTGGCCGCCGCGGCCTGGCCGGCGACGGAGTGGCTGCGCGGCGCAGTGGCGGACCCGCCGCTCCCGGGCCTCTTCCTGTCGCACGCGAACGCGGACACGGCGCTGGCGCCGCTCGTCGCCCCGCTCGGCGAGATCGGCGTCTCGTACGTCTTGTCGCTGATCGCGCTCGCCGCGGGCTGGCTGTGGCTGCGCCGCGCGTCGTGGCGGCTGCGCTCGGCGGCGCTCGCGGCGCCGCTCGTGCTCGGGGTCTGCGGCGCGTGGGCGCCGCGACCGGGGCCCGGGCCGGAGGCGGGCGATGCGGCGCGGGTCTGTGCGGTGTCGGATCCCCACCGGCTCGAGCGGCGTCGTCCGGCCTTCGCCGGCGGCGGCGCGGCGGCGGTCCGCGCGCTCGCGCGCCGGGCCGTCGGCACCCACCGCTGCGATCTCGTGATCTTCCCGGAGTACAGCGTCGAGCTCCGCGAGCGCGACGTTTCGACGCGCCGGTCGGACGCGGGCGACCCGGGCGCGCCGGTGCTGCTGGTCGGCGCCTGGGCGACGCTGCGCGGCGACGGCGGCCGTCCCTCCGGCGTGCGCAACGTCGTGTGTCGCGCCGAGGAGCGCGGGGATCGCTTCGCGTGCTCGGATGCGCTCGACAAGGCGGTCTTTGCGCCCTTCGGCGAGGCCGCGCTGTTCCAGGACTCTCCGGCGCTCGCCGCACTCGGCCGCTGGATCTCGCACCGCGCCACCAGCGGCGCGAACCTCGAGCTGGTCGCGTCGCGCACGACCGGCGACCTGCGCGCCCGAGCGCGGCGCGTCGGCGCGGCGCTGTGCTGGGAGATCCTGGTCCCGGGGATCTTCGAGCGCCGCGGCCTCGCGCCGGGAGCGGTCGCGCTGCTCGTCGTGCCGTCGGACCTGAACGGCTTCGGCGGCTCGCGCGAGGCGATCGAGCAGTTCCGCCGCGCCGGCCGGCTGCACGCACTGCGCATGCGCGCGCCGCTGCTCTTCGCCGGGACCCACGGCAGCTTCCTGCTCGACGCGCGCGGCGAGGAGCTTCCCATGGCCCATCGGGATCACTTCCTCTCGATCTGGGAGCACCCGATCTAGGAACCTCATCTGATTCTCCACGATCGTTTCGTTGCGAGGGGATTCTCGGCGTGGGCGCAGGCCTCTCCGCGTAGGGGCTCTCCCCCGTTCCACTTCCGCTGGGCCGAGGAGTAGAATGCGGCCCACCCGTCGCCTGGAGCCTCGCCGATCGATGTCCCGCTCCGCCCGCGTTCGCGCCGTCCGCCGCGCCGGCCTCGCCGCCGCGCTCGCCGTGGCGCTCGCGCCGTTCGCGGCCCCGGCGCAGGACGCCGCGCCCGGCACGGACGAGCTCGGCACGCTGTGCTTCGCCGACGGCAGCGCGAAGCGCCTCGAGCCCGACGACGCGCTGTGGGCCGCGCGGATGATCCACGGCGAGACGGGGGGCGATCCGACCGCCGACGAGTCGGCCGCGATGCTCTGGGCGATGGCGCAGCGCAGCTACTGGAGCCCGACCTGGCGGCCGCGAGGCTACGGCGAGCTGCTGCTCGCGTACTCGCAGCCGATCAACCCGCGCTGGACGCGCACCGGGCGACACTGCCGGAAGTACCACGCCGACGACTGGGAGGGCGAGGTTCCGGACCGCTGCTCCGAGTCGCGCGTGCGGCGCCGCGAGCAGTACCGCGCGCTGGCGTGGCCGGCGATCGACGCGACCGCGCGCGATGCGGTGCGCGCGTTCGGCGCCGGCCGGCTCGCGAACCCGGTCGTCGGCGCGGTCGGCTGGTGGGCGCAGAGCTTCTGGGACCGGCGCGAGCGCAGCGGCGCGAACGCCGCCGACCACCAGAGCTTCCACTCCACGATCGAGCGGAACGCCTACTTCTACGCCAGCGGGCCCGGCGCGGCGCTCGACACGCGCGGCTGGAGCGGCGGCGAGGTCGTCGTCGCGGCGCCGGGCAGCGCCTGCCCGGCGCGCGAGTAGGGACACGGAGGAGAGCATCCGATGCAACGAGGTCGAGGTGGGATCGCGGCGGGAATCGCGGCGCTGGCGCTGGCCACCGGCGCAGCGCCGTCGGGCGCGGACGAGCACGGAGCGGAGCCGGTGGTGCAGCGGCCGTCGGACCGGTCGGACGCGGGAGAGGCGCCCGAGCCGGCTGCGGGCCGCGTCGAGCGCAAGCCGGCCGTCGTCGAGGTGACGACCCGCGTCGCCGCCGAGAGCTGCACGCGCGAGCAGGAGGAGGTCATCGAGACCGCGCGGCGCGCCGCGGCGATCCGCAGCCAGGTGGCCACCGATCGCGCGCGCGGACTGCACCCGTCCACCGGCGACATGGACCGCCTCGAGGTCCAGCAGACCGCCTACCGCGTGATCGAGCCCGACCTCGACTTCGGCCAGGTCGTCGAGATCAGCGAGAAGATGCGCGACCGCGTCTCGAGCATGGGCCTGCGCGCGGCGTGCTCGGCGAAGAGCGACCCGAACTGCGCGGTGCGCTCGGCCTACGTCGCCGACCTCGCGCCGCCGATCCACGTCTGTCCGGCCTTCTTCGACACCAGCTCGGCCGAGCAGCGCGTGCGCACGCTGATCCACGAGAGCGCGCACCTCGTCGGCATCCGCGAGAAGGGCGACGGCGAGAGCTACTGCGTGCTCTTCGACTGCGACACGAGCTGCGGCGGCTTCTACGCGGCCGACTCGTGGGCCCATTTCGTGCACTGCGCGGCGGGACAGACGCCGGACTCCTGGGACGACTGAGTGCAAGCGAGCGAAGCGAGCGCGCAGCGAGGCGAAGCCGAGCGGAGCCGAACAGTGGCATCCCCGGACTTGGCGGCAACGAACCCCGAAGCCGGGTTCATTCACAGGCTCTGAGCTGCGGAGGCCGTTGATGCGGACAGGACTCTCGATCGCCGTGCTCGCCGCGGCGCTCGTCGCCGCGCCCGCCGCGGCCCAGACGCCCGCGCGCGGCAAGCCCGACGCCGACGCCGCGGTCGGGGGCCGGATCGTGCTCGACCAGCCGGTGCGCGCGGCCGGTCTGATGCTGTTTCCGGTGGTCGGCGAGCCGAAGGAGTACCTCTACGCGCCGATGACGCCGCGCCTCGCGCGCGACGAGAGCGGCCGGCCCCAGTTCTCGTTCCTGCGCTGGGTGCAGAACACCGGGCCCGCCGCGAGCGGCGAGACGGCCGCCGAGGGCGCCGGCGGCGGCATCCTGCACGCGGTGATCTCGCTCGACGTCGCCGCGGCGGAGCTGCAGCGCGCGCAGAGCGAGCTCGACCGCCAGCGGCCGGGCGCTCGCATCGTCGGCCCGGCGATCTACCGCAGCGGAAACCTGGCGCTGGTGTCCGCCTTCGACGACGAGAACGACGAGCGCGTCGTGAACCTGGTCGGCCTCGGCGCGGCGCCGGTGCTCGAGGGCGCGAAGGCGGCGATCTCGCTCGAGCTCGACAAGACCGGCGCGCAGATCCTCTGGGAGTCCTTCCAGATGCCGACCCCGGACATCAGCTTCCGCTTCGACATGAAGCTCCCGGGCTTCTGGTCGCCGTCGAAGGGCCGCATCGTCGCCGACCTCGACCAGGTCGTGCGGCACGAGACGATGCAGGTCGCCGCGGCGACGCCGGTGTTCGAGTTCGAGCTGAACCAGGCCTTCGACGAGCTGAAGGAGTCGAAGGCGATCACCGTCGAGGTGATCGGCGACGTCGACGCCGACAAGGAGGGCATGTTCCGCCAGGCCGAGGCGAAGATCCGCGATCTGCTCTTCGAGACCTCGAAGACCGCGCCGACGGCGCCGACGCCGCCGGCCGCGGGCGCGGCCAAGGGCAAGTCGCTGCTCGAGCGCGCGCAGAAGATCCAGACGGACAACCGCGAGACGCGCCAGAAGCGGAAGAAGGCCGAGGTCTCCGCCGCCGAGGCCAAGCGGCTCGCGGCGATCGCCGACCAGAAGGAGCGGGAAGCGACCGCGGCCGCGAAGCGCTACGAGGTCGCGAAGACCGACGCCGCCAAGTCCGCCGGCACGGCCGCGTCGCTCGACGAGCGGATCCGCACGCTCAAGGCTCAGCAAGGCGAACGCGACGGTGCCGTGACGAAGGCGCAGGGCGCGCTCGACGGGGCGAAGCAGGCAGCCGGGACTCCGCCGCCCGACCCGGCGCCGCTGCGCGCGAAGCAGAGGCAGCTCGAACAGGCCGCTCAGCAGGCCGCCGATCGGATCGCGCAGCTCGAAGCCGAGCTGAAGGGCCTGAAGGCCGCCGATCCGGTGAACCCGAAGGCGGTCGAAGCGGCGGAGAAGAAGGTCGCCGAAGCGAAGCAGGCGAAGGCCAAGGCCGAGGCCGACGCGAAGACCGCTGCGCAGCAGGCCGACGCCGCGGAGAAGGCCGTCGAGAAGGCCGAGCAGGCGAAGCAGCAGCTCGCCGAGCGGGAGCAGCAGCTGGCCGAGGCGCAGGAGGACCGCGACGCGCTGCGCTCCGAGCTGCTGCGCGCCGAGCAGACCGCCGCGTTCCTGAAGAAGGAGAAGGAGAGCGGACCGCTCGCCGACCTCGAGAAGGCGGCCGGAGCGGCGAAGAAGGAGGCGGACGACGCGCGCAAGAAGGCCGAGGAGGCCGCGAGCGCGGCGAACACCGCGAGCGAGCTCGACTCCGAGGAGGAGCAGACCGAGTTCGTCGGCTACGCGGCCTACGAGCTGAAGCAGACGCACCGCACGGGGCGCTTCGAGTACAGCCTCGACAAGTACTCGAACGGCGAGCTGCCGATCCGCTTCGACGAGAACATCGGCGACCTGCGCCGCTACCTGTCCGACCCGCACTTCTTCCGCTCGGCGAACCTCGACGACCCGCTCTACAAGCAGCGGGAGATCGAGGTGTACGTCGACGGCGTGAACTCGCGCGACTTCGACCAGTTCATCAACTTCGTCACGGTGCAGCTGCGCAAAGAGCACGAGAGCGGCGACCTGACGCTTCAGGAGGTGCGGATCGACCGCCGCAACTTCAACGCCGAGGGCAACCGCTTCCGGATGCTCTACGGCTGGAAGGGCGACGACGACCGCAACCGCTGGCTCGAGTACGAATGGCGCGCGATCTGGAGCTTCTTCGGCGGGCACGACGTCGAGGAGCCGTGGCAGCGCAGCATCGCGAGCGGCATCCGCACCGTGCCGCCCTTCCAGATCCGCCGGGTGAGCCTCGAGGCCGACCCGGACGGCATGGAGCAGGTGCGCTCGACGACGGTGCGCCTCTACTACGACCTGAACGGCGCCGAGCAGGTCAAGCAGGTGACGCTGCGCACGTCGAGCCCCGACGACTTCTCGAAGCCGGTCGAGTTCCTGCTTCCCGACGGAGAGTACGCCTACGACTACGAGCTCTCGTGGCGGCTGCGCGGCAACCGCAGCGTGTCGGCGCCCCGCGCGACGAGCCGCGAGGCGATCCTGTACGTCGACGAGCTGCCCGACACCGAGTAGACGCCGCTCGCGCCGGCGAGAGAAGAGGGAGGTCCGAGATGCGCATCCTCGTCGTGGTCCTGCTGTGCGGCCTCGCCGGCGCGGCGCCGGCCGCCGCGCAGGTCTGCGTGCTGTCGCTGTCGGGCCAGCCGGCGCAGCAGCGCGTCGTCCACGACTTCGCCGATTCGCTGTTCCAGAAGCGACAGGCGATGGGTCAGAACCTGCTGTCGGCGATCGACAACTTCGAGACGACGATGCAGTTCGCTTCGGGCTTCGAGGCCGAGCCGCAGGTCGCGCGCGCGCTGATGAAGAGCGCGCTGAAGCAGTCGACCGACTACCTCGTCGGCCTCGTCGACAAGGAGGTGCCGGGCACGAAGCAGGTCGTCGCCGGGATCCAGGCGATCGACGCCGAGCTCGAGCGCGCCGCGGCGGCGCAGTCGAGCCACGACGTCGGCGCGTGGATCCGCACGCAGCGCACGCTGGTCAGCAACCGGATGACCGGCGCGAACGAGGGCGACCTGCCGACCAGCGTCGCGATCCGCGAGGCGATCCTCGAGGAGCTCTGCTGGCTGAACGAGGAGGGCGGTGACCTCGACGCGGCGATCGAGGCGATCGCCGAGGCGCACGGCTCGCTCGGCGACGTGCCGAGCGAGGAGAGCTACCGCCGCGGCCTGTTCGAGGACTGGATCCGCGCGAACCACGCGTCGATCGGCGGCAAGGAGCGCGCGAGCGGCACCGTGCACGTGCACTGGGAGGTCGACGTCGACGGCAGCCCGTCGGACCACGGCAGCGGGCCGTATCCGCTCGAGTGGGGCGACGGCGGTGCGGTCGTCGTGCTGCCGAGCCCGTACGGCCAGCGCGTCGCCGGCGGCCTCGGCGAGCTCGGCGTCGGCCCGCTCGCGGCGCGCGTCGTCAAGAAGGTCTGCTTCGAGACCGACGGCATCGCCGGCGGCACGGCCACCTACTGCGGCACGCTGCGCGCCGACGGAACGACGAGCTCGGAGCCCGACCCGCCGTGGGCGCGCCAGGCCTTCGAGGACCCGACCTGGCGCGAGCGAACCACCTGGAGCTCGGACTAGGGCGAGGCCCAGCGATCCGGAGGGCAGGTCCCGCCCGGCTGGTCCGGGCAGTAGGGCTTGCAGCCCTTCGGCAGGCCGCTCGGCCCGCGCCCGACCGCCTCGCAGCAGCCGATCAGCCCGTCGACGTGCTTGCGGTAGCGCGCCTCCCAGTCGCTCTTGCTCCACGTCGAGCCGTCCTCGAAGTCGGGCATCCAGTAGCTCACGGGCTCCGAGCCCCCGGTGTGCGTCAGCAGCGCGGCGAGGGCTGCGTCGGGCTTGCCGGTCGCGCGGTGGATCCAGTTCGGGCAGGTCTGGAAGTCGTGCCCGGGCCGGGCTGCGGCGATCTTGTGGCAGGAGGTGCAGCTCGGGTCGTTCGGGGCCAGGTGCTCGCCGTACTGGACGAAGAGCGGCACCGGCCACTGGTCGAAGGGCGGCGTGCTGTTGAGGTACGGCGACGCCTGCTCGTCGTAGGCGCTGCCCAGCTCCTTCGTGGCGCGGCGCATCCAGCGGCTGTTCATCCACGGGCCGCTGTCGTGGCACTTCACGCAGACGACGTCCTTCGCCGCCGTCGGCGTGAACCAGAAGCTCTCGGCGCCCTCGCAGACCGGTCCCGGCACCTGCTGCCCGTGCAGCGCGATGCTCGGGTCGTCGTCGGCGTTGTTCGACTGGAACCAGCAGGTCTCGCCGTTCGACTCGTTGTGCACGATCATCGCGACGTCGTCGAAGTCGTCGAAACGCCCGGTGAAGCGCGTCTTGTGCCGGCACAGCAGCGCGGCCTTGACCTCGGGCTTCGAGGTCTTCACGACCTGCACGTAGCTGTCGCCGTAGCAGCGGTCGTCGAGCCACGCCGGGTGGTCGCACTTGGGAAAGGTCGACTCGAGCTCGGCCTCGTCCTTCACCCACTCGCAGTCGTCGTGGCGCGTCTCGAAGCAGCTCACCGCCGCGGTGCCGTCGACCTCGACGCGCAGCGGCCGCGCGACGGCGGGGTCGACGCAGTTGAAGCGCAGCGCGAACTCGACCGGGTCGATGCCGAGCCGCGCGAGGCACTCGTTCGCGTAGCGCTGGATCGCCGCGCCCGATCCGGCGGGCACCGGCACGCACGCCTCGGTCGCCGCCGCCGGAGCCGCCGGCGGGAGCGCGAGGAGCAGGAAGACGCACGTCCGCAGTGAAGCGCACGCCATGGGCCACTCCATCGAATCCAGCGCGCGGGCGCGCCACGAGCGCGCCCGCGACTACTGGTGCAAGAACACCCGCGTCGCGACGAGCGGCTCGCCGGCGACCGGCGCGGACACGAGCTGCGTCGGCACCTCGAGGCCGGCCGCCTCCGGGATCCGCGCGATCGCTCCGTCCTCCGGCGTCACGATGCCGCGCCGCTGCGTGCGGCTGAACTGCAGGATCGTCGGCTCGCTGACGTAGCGGATCTCGCCGTTCGTGCCGACCGGATCGGGCGCGGGCTTCGACGCGAAGATCGTCAGCTGCTTCTCGAGGTTCGCGTCGGGACCGTGGCTCACGTAGAAGTAGACGTGCTGCAGTCCGTTGAAGCGGTCGAGCTGGAACCAGGTCGACCCGCCGGGCAGCAGGATGTTCTCGCCGGGGTGCACCGGGTTCGTGCGGTCGGGATACTGGGTCGGGAAGAGCGGCTGCACGCGGCCCACCGCATCGACGCCGACGACGTAGACCCAGACCTGCTGGTTCGGACGGAACAGCACGCGGAACTCGTCGCGCAGCGACTCGCCGATGCCGTCGAAGAGCACGTCGTTGTCGGCGATCGCGACCGCGCCGGCGCCCATCTTCTTCAGGATCGCGGTCTCGAGCGCGAGCGGGACGTCGGCCGCGCGCGGCTGGATCGGCACGTCGCCGTCGGCGCGCGGTGCGCCCCACGGGCTCGCCGAGCTCGGGGCGCCCTGCGGCGGGTATCCCTGCGGCGGATAGCCCTGCTGCGGCGGCGGATAACCCTGGGGCGGATAGCCCTGCTGCGGCGGATAGCCTTGCGGCGGATAGCCCTGCTGCGGCGGGTATCCCTGCGGCGGAGGCGGCTGCTGGGGATAGCCCTGCTGCGGCGGCGGCTGCTGGGGATAGCCCTGCTGCGGCGGATAGCCAGAAGGCGGGTATCCCTGCGGCGGGTAGCCCTGCTGCGGCGGCGGATAACCCTGGGGCGGATAGCCCTGCTGCGGCGGCGGCTGCTGGGGATGGGGCGGGTATCCCTGCTGCGGTGCTCCGTAGGCCGGCTGCGCGCCGGCCTGGTTCCAGGCCTCGCCGAGGTGTGCGCCGGGCGCCGCGCCGCCCCAGCGCGCCGGCGGCGGCGGAGGCGCGCTCGCGTGGCCCCATGCGTTCACCGGCTGCGGCACGCCGCCGGCCGTCAGCGCCGCGTAGTCCTGCTCGACCTTCTGCTCCACCTCCTCGAGGCGCGCGAGCTCGCGCTCCTTCTCGCGGGCGTCGGCCCAGTAGTCGGCCGCGGCGCCGCCGACCGTCGTCAGCGTGCCGATCATCAGCAGCACCTGCTCGGTGTAGCCGATGTCGCGCACCTCCTCGCCGGTGATCGCGTCGACCTCGCACACCGCCCAGTCGTTCGAGCAGTCCGACAGGTAGTTGAACGCGACCACCGACGCGATCGCGCCGCCGGCGACGATCGCGTACGGCAGCACCTTCTCGATCGTCTCGCACGAGAGCTGCGACGACGCGACGAGCGCGGCGAGCGCGATCCGCGCCCGCTTCCCGAACCGACCTCGCCGACTGCCGCGGGGCTGCATCGCCGACTCCTCCGTTGCCGTCCGCCGGCTAGTCGTCCTCGGGCTTGCGCACGAACACGACGCGCGTCAGGTAGCCCTCGGACGGGTGATAGAAGACGAGGGCGTTGTAGTCCCTCGACGGCGCGTAGTGCGCCCAGTTCTTGTACATGTTCCACGCGGCCATGCCGACGGAGAACACGAGCCCGTAGGGGATGCTCTTCGGCACCAGGAACGCGGGGTCCGGCTGGAAGTCGACCTTGCCGTCGTCGCGTTCGTTGATCACGTAGAGCCACTTCTCGAGCCGGTCGGGCATGTTGCTGACGGTCGCGTCGTTACCGGCGAACGCGACGGTGATCGCCGGCAGGTCCTCGCCCATCGCCTTCTGGAGATCCTTCTCCCAGATCTGCGAGTCGACGAAGCGGAGCTGGCTCGGCGGCGGCGGGTCGTTCGACTTGCAGCCGGCCCAGCCGGGCGCGCAGAGCGCGAGCACGAGCAGTGCGACGCGGCGGCGGATGGCGGGGCTCATTCCTGCACCTCGAGGGTCACCGACGCTGCGGCCCAGTCCGCGAGCTCCGGCTTCGCGGCGGGCGGCGCCGGCAGCGGCGGCTCGGCGACCGCGGTCTGCGTCGGCGCCGGCGGCTCCTCGGCGTCGGCGACGAGCAGGAGCCCGCGCGACGCGAGGCTCGCGAGCCGACGGCGCAGGGGGCCGAGGCCGGACTCGCTGCGTCCGCGCGTCGCTGGGACCGCGGGGTCGAGCGACGCGACGGCCGCG
>CAZQYK010000065.1:0-7848 GCA_964597285.1 uncultured Spirochaetales bacterium | reverse complement strand
AAGACCAGGACGTCGCTCGCGTCGCGCGCGACGAGCTCGAGACGCGGCTCGCCGGAGACGGCCGCGCCGTCGCCCGCGGCGAGGCTCGTCCCGTACGCGTCGAGCGCCCCGCACGTGACCTGGATCCACGCGTGGCGCGCCGGCGCGAGCTCGAGCGTCGCGTCCTGGCCGGGCTCGAGGAGGCCGGCGTGGATCGACACGTCCTGGTGGACGCGCACCGATCCCTCACGGCCGTCGCGCGACACGATCCGTCGCAGCCGGCCGCTGCGCTCGGCCTCCGAGAAGTGCCTCTGCTCGTACGAGGGCTCGATCCCGGCGCGCTCGGGCAGGATCCAGATCTGGAGGAAGTGCACGAGCTCGGAGTCCGACGCGTTGTACTCGCTGTGCGTGACTCCAGTGCCCGCGCTCATGCGCTGGAGATCTCCCGGCCGGATCACCGAGCCGTTGCCGAGGCTGTCGCGGTGCTCGAGCGCGCCGTCGACGACCCAGGTGACGATCTCCATGTCGCGGTGCGAATGCTTCCCGAAGCCCTCGCCGGGCTGCACGCGGTCTTCGTTGATCACACGCAGGTCGCGAAAGCCCATGTGCTCCGAGTCGTAGTAGTCGGCGAACGAGAAGGTGTGGCGGCTGTCGAGCCAGCCGTGGCGGGCGTGGCCGCGCTCGTGCGCCTTGCGGACGGTCAGCATGGGGGTCTCCTCCAGGACGTTCAGGCGAGGAAGCAGGAGCAGCCGAGCCCGGCGCGCGCCGCCGGCGCGCGGACGTGGCGATGGCCGGGGTCCGCGCAGGCCGCGCCGGGACGCGACGCGCGAAAGTGCCCGAGGTCGGTCGCGATCGGCGCCGCGCCGCCGAAGCGCGCGACCGGCGACCAGTCGGGGCTCGCGGGGGGTGCGCCCGGGTCGAGCGCCGCGAAGTCGCGCGTAGCGTACACCACCCGTCCACCCACCACGGTCAGCTCGGACTCGATCGTCTTGATCTCCTCCTCGGGCACCGAGAAGAAGTCCTTCGACGGGACACAGAGGTCCGCGAGCTGACCGGGGACGAGCGCGCCCTTGTGCGCCTCCTCCGACGAGAACCACGCGCTGCCGCGCGTCCACAGGCGCAGCGTCTCGTCGCGCTCGAGGCGGTTCGCGTCGGGGTAGAGCGGCATGCCGCCGAGCGTGCGCCCCGAGACGAGCCAGTAGAGGCAGACCCACGGGTTGTAGCTCGCGACCCGCGTCGCGTCGGTTCCGGCGCCGACCGGAAGACCGACCTCGAGCATGCGCCGGATCGGCGGCGTGCGCTCGGCCGCCGCCTTCCCGTAGCGCGCGACGAAGGTCTCGCCCTGGAAGGCCATGCGGTGCTGGATCGCGATCCCGCCGCCGAGCGCGCGCACCCGCTCGATGCTGCGGTCCGAGATCGTCTCGGCGTGGTCGATGAACCAGTGCAGCTCGCGCAGCGGGATCTCGGAATCGACCTTCTCGAAGACGGACAGGAAGCGCGCGATCGACTCGTCGTAGGTCGCATGGATCCGGAAGGGCCAGCGCCGCGACGCCAGCAGCCGCACGACGGGCTCGAGCTGCGCCTCCATCGCGGCGCCGAGCCCGGGGCGCGGCTCGAGGAAGTTCTCGAAGTCGGCGGCGGCCCAGGTCAGGTTCTCGCCGGCGCCGACCGTGCGCAGGTAGTCGTCGCCGTCGCCCGGGCGGGTCATCTCGACCCAGCGGCGGTAGTCGGCGAGCTCGGAGCCGGCCTGCTGCGCGAAGAGGTCGAAGCCGAACCGCACGGTCATCAGCCCCTGGCGGGCGAGCGAGCGGATCACCGCATAGTCGTCGGGATAGCTCTGCCCGCCTCCGCCGGCGTCGATCGCGCTCGTGACGCCGAGCCGGTTCAGCTCGCGCATGAACAGGCGCGACGAGTTCGCCTGGTCGTCGAGCGAGAGCTTCGGCGCGCGCGTGAGCGTCGAGTAGAGGATCAGCGCGCTCGGCTTCGCGACGAGCAGGCCCGTCGGCCGGCCCTTCGCGTCGCGCTGCACGAGCCCCCGCGCGAACTCGGGCGGGCTCTGGTCGTAGCCGAGCGCGCGTAGCGCGGCGCGGTTCAGCAGCGCCTGGTCGTACAGATGGAGGATGAAGACGGGGGTGTCGGGCGCCGCCGCGTTGATCTCCTCGAGCGTCGGCATCCGGCCTTCGCGGAACTGGAACTCGCTCCAGCCGCCGACGACGCGCACCCACTGCGGCGGCGGCGTCGCCCGGGCCTGCACGCGCAGCCGCTCGAGCGCCTCGCCGAGTGATCCAACGCCGTCCCAGCGCAGCTCGAGGTTGTAGTGGAGGCCTCCGCGGATCGGATGCGTGTGCGAGTCGATGAGGCCCGGGATCGCGCTGCGCCCGCGCAGATCGACGACGCGCGTCTGCGCGCCGCCGAGAGCCCCCACCTCCTTTGCGCTGCCGGTTGCGACCACGCGCCCGCCCCGCGCGGCGAGCGCCTCGACGAAGGGGCGCGCCGGTTCGAGCGTCGCGATGCGCCCGCCGGTCAATATCAGCTCGACCGGCGCCTCTGCCGCGCGCAGCGCGCGGGGAAGGCCCGACGCGGCGAAGGCAAGCCCCGCCCCCGCGCCGAGCTTCAGGAAGTGCCGCCGGTCGATCTCCTGCGCCGACATCCGACCTCTCCCTACTCCAGGTGGCTTCGGAGCATCCACGCGCTCTTCTCGTGCGCTTCGATGCGCCGCACGGCGAGGTCGGCGCTGGCCTGGTCGCCGCTCTTCTCCGCGGCCTCGACCACGCGCCGCGCGGCGTCGGCCAGCGTCCGCTGGTCCGCGACGAGGTTCTCGAGCATCTGTCGCGCATCGGGCGTCTTCGCGTCCTCGTCTAGCGACGTGAGCGCGGAGAACTCGCGGTAGCTCCCCGGCGCGGCCGCACCGAGCGCGCGAATCCGCTCGGCGATCTCGTCGACCGCGAGCGCGAGCTCCGTGTACTCGGTCTCGAAGAGAGTGTGCAGCGTCGAGAACGTCGGACCCGTGACGTTCCAGTGGTAGTTCTGGGTCTTCAGGTACAGCGTATAGCTGTCGGCCAGCAGCCGATCCAGCGCCGCGACGACGCCTTTCTGGCTCATGTTCTCCTTCCTCCTCGTGTGTTCGGAATACGGCGCGCGCGGAGGCGCTCACTCGAGGGCTCCGCGCAGCGCCGCGACGGCCTGCGCGATCGCGCCGCGCGCGGCCGGCGTGTCGGCCAGCGCGTTCAGCGTCACGAAGCCGTGTATCGTCCCGTTGTAGCGGGTCGATGTGACACGCACGCCCGCCTCGGCGAGCTTGCGCGCGTAGGCCTCGCCCTCATCGCGCAGCACGTCGCTCTCGGCGGTGATCACGAGCGCGTCGGGGAGCCCGCGCAGCTCGTCATGCGACGCCTGCAGCGGCGACGCCGCCGGATGCTTGCGCGCTGCCGGGTCCGGGAGATACGCGTCCCAGAACCTCTCCATTGCGGCGCGCGTCAGCCACGAGCCGTCGGCGAACTGCGCATACGACCCGGTGTCGAGGCCCGAGTCGGTCACCGGATAGAAGAGCACCTGGCACGCGATCCGCGGGCCGCGCCGCTCGCGCGCCATGTGGCACACGACGGCCGCCAGGTTCCCGCCGGAGCCGTCGCCGGCGACGGCCAGGCGCGAGCCGTCGAGGCCGAGCCCGTCGCCGCGCTCGGCGACGTAGCACGCCGCCGCGTAGGCCTCTTCGACCAGACTCGGAAAACGACTCTCCGGCGCGCGCGCGTAGTCGACGAAGACCACTGCCCCGCGCGCGCCGTTCGCGAGCTCGCGCAGCAGGCGGTCGTGGGTGCTGGCGTCGCCGAGCATCCAGCCGCCGCCGTGCAGGTAGAGAAGAGCGGGGAGGAGCACCTCGTCGCCGATCTCCGGGCGCAGGATCCGGACCCGGACGGCGCCGCTCGGACCGACGGGGAAGCTCGTGTCGACGACGCGAGTCGCCGGCCTCCCGACCGTCCCCGACTGCACGCGCACGAGCGCCTCGCGCGCGGCGTCGGGCGACAGCGTGTGGATCGGCGGGGCCCCGGCCAGCGAGTCGACGAAGTGCTGCGTCACTGCCTCGAGCGGCGGCGCGCCCGTCCCGATCTGCGACGACGATCCCGCCATGGCGTCCTCCTCGAACGCCTGAAGCATCCGCGACGTGGGGGCCCGACCGCCGTGAATCGTCGTGAAACGGCGTGATCTGTTGAAGACCCCGAAGCCGGCGCCGTTGACCGGGAGGATGCTCCCCGTAGGCTCCGCCGCGATGTACGCGCGGCTGCAGGATCGTGGGTGACGTCCAGGACGGTCCTCGGCAGCTACCTGCGTGCACTGCAAGACCTGCGACATCGCCGACACCTACGCGATCCTCACTGTGGACGACGCCCCAGGCTGGCGACGGGCACGACTACGAGCCGATGCAGGCAACCTCAGGGTCGATCGGAGAGGACCGCTGGGGAGAGCGGGGGCCTCCGGCCGGCGAGCCGTGCGCCCAACCGGAAGACGATCGACGTGCCCAGGCCGAAGACGGCGTGGAGGACGATGTCCAGCGGCACGCCGGGGAGGGCGAACCCGCCGCCGATCGGCAGGCCCTTGAGGGGCATCACGACGAACCACAGCACGAACAGCGGCAGGACCCCGCCGAACACGAGGCCACCGCACCACCACCCGAGCCGCGCCGTGAGCCTCGGCTCGAGGAGCGCGTAGACGACGCCCCACAGCCCGCCCCAGAACGCGCCCGAGAGGCTCCGCGGCAACCCGAAGGGCGGCACCGGCGCCATGCTCCAGGGCGCGAACGGGACAGGGAGACCCGCGGCGTAGAGGAGCGCGATCATCCCGTTCGAGAAGATCAACACGGAGATGAAGCCGGCGACGAAGCCGATCACGAGGCGCGTCTGAATCCGGCTCTCGATGGGACGGGTGTCCTGGAGTCGCTCGAATGTCTGCATCGCTGCGCATCCTTCTCTTCGAGGTCGTGGTGGCCTCTCTTAGCAACGGACGTGCCAGAGGCGCGCGCCAGCGCCTCCTGGCTCGCAGACCGCATCGACGTGCACCGGCTGCGCCGGGGCCCACGGGCCGGCATGGAGTGCCCTCTCATCGGCAACCGCCGAGATCCCGGCACTGGCCGCATCGCCCTGGCCGCTGCAGTCTGCGTCTCGGGCAACACGAGCCGGAACAGGAGTTGCCCATCGGCCCGCGGCCCGTCGAGACGGCGGGTAGAAGAGCCCACGGCGGTCCGGGCCCATCGGACGGGACGCCGACCGCCGCGGGCTGAGGGTCGATCGGATCCGAGCATCCGAGCGCCTTCTGCGTGCCCGGCGGTGTGGCGGGGCGACCTCAGTCCATCGTCAATACGACCCGGAACTCCGCATCGCCGCTCGCCATCCGCTCGTACGCGTCGTTCACCTTCGCGAGCGGATAGGTCTCGATCATCGGCCGCACCCCCGCGAACGACGAGAACTCCAGCGTCTCCTGCGAGTCCATCGCGGTTCCCGAGGGCCAACCCTGGATGGCGCGTCGCGCCAGGACCAGCTGCACGGCGGAGATCTCCATCGGCTCGAACGGGGCTCCCACGATCAGCAGTTCGCCTCCCACGCGCAGGCCCTCCACGAGATCCGCGATCGCTTTTGCGTTCGGCGCCGTCGCGAGGATCAGCTTCGCTCCTCCCAGCTTCCGGAGCTCTTCCGCGGCCGACGTCGCCTTGCTGTCGATGTACGCGAACGCACCGAGCCGCTTCGCCAGCGCACCGTTCTCCGGCCCTCTTCCGATTCCGACCACGCGGTATCCAGACTTCGCTGCATACTGGATTCCCAGGTGGCCCAGACCGCCGATGCCCAGCACTCCGACAAGGTCTCCCGCGCGAGCTCCGCTGTTGCGAAGCGCGTTGAACGTCGTGATTCCCGCACACAGGAGCGGCGCCGCATCCGCCCAATCGAGACCATCCGGCAGCCGCGCCAGGGCCTCGTGCCGCGCGAGCATGTACCGGGCGTAGCCGCCATCACGCGTGACGCCGGTGATCGCCTGGTTGGCGCAGGTCACGAAGTCGCCGCTCCGGCAGCTCGGACACACGAAGTCATGTCCGCCGTGCCATCCGACGCCCACGCGGTCGCCCTTCTTCCATCCCGTCGCGCCCGCGTCCACTGCGTCGATCACGCCCACGACCTCGTGCCCGGGCACGCGGGGATACACGAGCCCCGGCCACGTGCCGTCCTTGACCATGTGGTCGCTGAAGCAGATCCCGCACGCCTTCACCTCGATCCTCACCTCGCTGGGTCCGGGGACCGGGAGCTCGCGCTCGACCAGCTCGAAGTCCCCGCCCGCCTTGCTCACCTGCGCCACGAGATTCGTCGCCATCCGTTCCCTCCGTTTCGTCGAGCGCCAATCTGGCCGAGTTGGTGGGTCTGTCCGAGGGAGCCCGGTCGTCCTTCTTCATTGATAGCAACCGCCGTGCCAGACGGCGCCGCCCCCGCGCCAGGGCCTCTCGTGCCGGGCGACGGCGGCGCCCCCCGCGACCAGCTCGGGCTGTTCAACGCGGCCGAGGCGATCGCGGCCGACGGGGCAGTCGACGAGGTCGAGGTCGCGGTCGCGGCCCACACGCGGACTCCGCGCGGGCGCCGACCGCTTCCCTCGTGGATGCCGCGCGAGGAGATCCTCCACGACCTCCCCGAGGACGAGAAGGTCTGCGCCCACGACGGCACCCCGCTCGTCGAGATCGCCCGCGAGAGCTCCGAGCAGCTCGAGTTCGTGCCCGCCACGGCGCGCGTGCTCGTGCACGTGCGCCCCAAGTACGGCTGCCCCGCCTGCAAGACGGGCATCCACATCGCCCCGCTGCCGCCCCAGCCGATCCCCAAGAGCCTGGCCTCGCCGTCGCTGCTCGCCTACGTGGCCGTCTCCAAGTACGCCGATGCGCTGCCCCTCTACCGCCAGGAGCAGATGCTCGGGCGGCTCGGGATCGATCTGTCGCGCGCGACACTCGCCACCTGGATGGTGCGGGCCGGCGAGCTCGCGCAGCCCCTCGTCAACCGCATGCGCGAAGAGACCCTGGAGGGGGGCTTCGTGCAGTGCGACGAGTCGCGCTTCCAGGTGCTGCGCGAGCCGGGCAAGCCCGCCGAGAGCCTCTCCTACATCTGGGTGCAGCGCGGAGGGCCGGCCGAGCACCCGCTGCTGCTCTACGAGTACGACCCGTCGCGCTCGGCCGAGGTCCCGAAGCGCCTGTTCGAAGGCTTCCAGGGAGTGATCCAGACCGACGGCTACGAGGGCTATGGCGCCATCGGCCGCCAGCCGGGGATCGTGCACGTGGGCTGCTGGGCGCACGCGCGGCGCAAGTTCACCGACGCGCTCAAGGGAGCGGACCAGCATCGCAGAAGGGAGCAAAGCGGAAGACGAAGCACAGCCAGGCCGAGGCCGGGCTGCGCTTGGTCCAGAAGCTCTACGCGATCGAGCGGCGCGTGAAGGACGCAAAAAATGGCGGGGCGGACGGGACTCGAACCCGCCTGAAATACTCGGAACCGGTTGATATCGCACGGTTTCGCCCTGCGCCAGCTGTGTGTCCCGTGTGTGTCCGGGCGTCTTCGCCGGTCCCGAGCAGCATCGTTCACCCGGACCGCTCGCACCAGGTCCTCGGTTCGCTCCTGACGAGACATGTCTCGCCGCGACTCGTCACGACGCGACAGGTCGAGACGCGTGGCGAGAAGGCGTCGCAGCCGCGCGTCGGCCTGCGCGGATCCGGTGGCTGCTCTTCACAGGATTCCGTTTTCGTGAGACAATCGAACTAACACATGAATCTATGAATCAACAGAACTCAATCCAGGATCCGCACTCCAATCCGCAGGATCCGGACTCCCAACAGCGAAGACTCGTCAGCGTCGA
>CAZQYK010000064.1:0-4431 GCA_964597285.1 uncultured Spirochaetales bacterium | reverse complement strand
GCTCGCCTGCGGCTCGCTGCGCGCCGTCCGGCCGCTTGCGGCCGCCACGGCTTGCTCGTTCGACTTCGCTCGCCTGCGGCTCGCTGCGCGCCGTCCGGCCGCTTGCGGCCGCCACGGCTTGCGGCGAGACTCGGCCGCCGTGCTCGAGCACACGACCCGCCGCCGCCTGCCGCTGCCCCGTCGCGGCGTCGAGATTGCGCTGATCGACTGGGGCGGCGACGGCCCGACGGCGCTGCTGCACCACGCGAACGGCTTCTGCGCCGCGCTGTGGGACGGCGTCGCGCAGGAGCTGCGCCGCCACTTCCGCGTCGTCGCGATGGACGCCCGCGGCCACGGCGACTCGACGCTGCCCGAGGGCGAGGGCGCGTTCCTGTGGACGAACTTCGGCGCCGACCTCGCCGCCGTCGGCCGCGCGCTCGCCGACGAGGCCGGGCCGATCGCGCTCGGCCTCGGCCACTCCTTCGGCGGCACCGCGATGCTCCTCGCCGCCGCGCAGGAGCCCGGCCTCTTCGAGCGGCTCGTGCTCGTCGACCCGGTGCTGCCGCCGCCGCTCTCGGAGCAGCCGGCGCTCGACCCGCGCCGCGGCGAGCGCCGCGGGACGCTCGTCGAGCGCGCGCGCCGACGCCGCTCGGTGTTTCCCGACCGCGCCGCGGCGCGCGAGAGCTGGGCCGACAAGGAGATGTTCGCGGCGTGGGAGCCGCAGGCCTTCGAGGTCTACCTCGCCGAGGCGCTGCGCGACCGGCCCGACGCCCATCTCGAGATCAACTTCAGCCCCGAGACCGAGGCCGCGATCTTCTCCGACAGCTTCGGCTGCGACGTCTGGGCCGTGGCCGAGCGCGTGCGCGTGCCGGCGCTCCTGCTCTGGGCCGAGCGCGGCGATTTTCCACGCGCCGTCTACGAGGCCTTCGCACGCCGGCTCGCGAAGGCGGAGATCCGCGACGTCGACGCGGGCCACCTCGTGCCGATGGAGAAGCCGGCGAGCGTCGTCGACGCGGCGCTCGGGTTCACCGCCCGCGCGTCGGCGCCCGCCGAAGGAGGGCCGCGATGAATCCCGGAGACTCGGCCGAGGCGCGCCTCGTCGTGCGCGACGCCGACACCGCGCAGGCGATCGCGCTCGAGCCGGGCGACGACTTCCCGGCGGTGTTCGCGACGTCGCGGATGGTGGCGCTGATGGAGCTGGCCGCGGCGCGGCTGATGCGCCCGCTGCTCGAGCAGGGGCAGCTCTCGGTCGGCGTCTCGATCCGGGTGCAGCACGGCGCGCCGACGCCGGTCGGCGGCTCGGTGTGTGCGCGTGCGACCTACGCCGGCCCGGAGGGCAAGCTCTTCCGCTTCACGATCGAGGCCAGCGACGACGCCGGCCCGATCGGCACCGCCGAGCACACGCGCGCGATCGTCACGACCGAGCGCCTGCTCGCCGGGGCGGCGAAGCGCCGGCCGTGAACGGGCGCGTCGTGCTCGCGCTCGTCGCCGCGCTCAGGTCTCGATCGGGAACCCCCGCTCCGTCCAGCCGGCCCAGCCCTCGGCCATCGAGACGACGCGCGTGAAGCCCATCCGCTGCAGCGATCGCGCGGCGAGCGCGCTGCGGTTGCCGCCGCCGCAGTAGAGCACGATCGGTCGCGCGCGGTCGGCGAGCCATGGGTCGCGCTTGGGATGCTCGAGGTCGGCGCGCACCTCGAGGAAGCCGCGTGGCGAGCTGCGCGCGCCCGGCAGGTGGCCGGCGGCGTACTCGTCGGGCTCGCGGACGTCGACGAAGTGCCAGCCCTCGCGATCCGGCGCCTCGAGCCGGCGCAGGGCCTCCTCGGGCGGGATCTCGTCGACGTGGCGCAGCGCCTCGGCGACGAGGTCGGCGAGCGAGAGGGGCGGCTCGGCCACGCGCGGAGGGTACCGCGGCGGCGACGCTTTTCCGGGTTGAGCGGCGGGCCCAACGTGCCGATCCACGGTCGACGGGAGCGCAAGCGGCAGATGACGGCTCGGAACGGGGACCCCGGCCCGCGGCGGCCAATGGCGGCCGACGGGGACGCGCTGGCGGCCGACGGCGACGCGCTGGCGACCTTCGGGATCAACGCGGCGCTCGTCGAGGAGATCCGCCAGAGCTGGGAGCTCGACCCCGCGTCGGTGCACGCCGGCTGGTCGGCGCACTTTGGCGGCGCGGAGCGCCCGGCCGCACCCGACGCGGCGCCGGAGCCCGACCCCGCGCTGCCGGCGCGGCTCGCCGACAAGCACGCGCGCGTGCTGCGGCTGATCCACGCCTACCGCGCGCGCGGCCACCGCATCGCCGAGACCGACCCGCTCGGCGGCGCCGCGCCGTACTTTCCCGAGCTCGACCCGAGCCACTACGGCTTCGGCGACGGCGACCTCGCGCGCCCGTACCTCGCCGGCGACCTGCCCGGCGGGCCGGTGCAGACGCTCGCGCAGATCCTCGAGCGGCTGCGCGCCACCTACTGCCGCAAGGTCGGCGTCGAGTTCACGCACATGCAGGATCCGGGGCACAAGGCCTGGATTCGCGAGCGGATCGAGCGCAGCCAGAACGCGACCCCGCTCGCAGCCGCCGACTGCCTGCGCACGCTCGAGAAGCTCGCCGCCGCCGAGCTCTTCGAGAGCTTCCTGCACACGAAGTTCGTCGGGCAGAAGCGCTTCTCGCTCGAGGGCGCCGAGAGCCTGATCCCGCTGCTCGACGTGCTCGTCGAGGACGCGGCCGAGCGCGGCGCGCGCGAGGTCGTGCTCGGGATGGCGCACCGCGGCCGCCTGAACGTGCTGTCGAACATCCTCGGCAAGTCGCTCGAGTCGATCTTCTCGGAGTTCGAGGACAGCCCGCTGATCGACAGCCCCTTCGGCTCGGGCGACGTCAAGTACCACAAGGGCTTCTCGAACGACCGCACCACGCGCTCCGGCGCGGTCGTGCACCTGTCGCTGACGGCGAACCCGTCGCACCTCGAGGCGGTCGGCCCGGTCGTCGAAGGCCGCGTGCGCGCGAAGCAGATGCGCATCGGCGACACGGACGGGGCCGCGATCGTTCCGGTGCTGATCCACGGCGACGCCGCGTTCGCCGGCCAGGGCATCGTCGCCGAGACGCTGAACCTCTCGAAGCTCGCCGGCTACTCGACCGGCGGCACCGTGCACGTCGTCGTCAACAACCAGATCGGTTTCACGACGACGCCGGCCGAGGCGCGCTCGACCCTCTACTGCACCGACGTCGCGAAGATGATCCAGGCGCCGATCCTGCACGTGAACGGCGACGACCCCGAGGCGGTCGTGCACTGCGCGAAGCTCGCGCTCGAGTGGCGCGAGCGCTTCCGCGCCGACGTCGTGATCGACCTCGTCTGCTACCGCCGCCACGGTCACAACGAGGGCGACGAGCCGAGCTTCACGCAGCCGCTGCTCTACGAGCGCATCCGCAGCCGCGAGTCGGTGCGGAGGCTGTACGCCGGGGCGCTCCTCGAGCGCGGCATCCTGCGCGCCGACGAGGTGCGCGCGATCGAGGACGACCTGCGCGGCCAGCTCGCGCGCGCGCTCGACCTGATCGAGACGCGCCCGCCGGGCCCCGACGAGCCCTACGAGCCGCGCGGCCCGTGGACCGGCTACGCGCGCACCGCCGACGGCGACGACCCGGAGACCGGCGTCGCCGTCGAGGAGCTCGCGCGGCTCGCCGAGCGCCTCGCGGTGCTGCCGGAGGGCTTCGAGGTGCACCCGAAGCTCGCGAAGCTGCTCGCGCGGCGGCGCAAGGTCGTCGCCGAAGACGCCCCGATCGACTGGGCGCTCGCCGAGGCGCTGGCCTTCGGCTCGCTGCTGCTCGAGGGCCGCGGCGTGCGTCTGTCGGGCCAGGACAGCACGCGCGGCACCTTCAGCCACCGCCACGCCGGCGTCGTCGACCAGCGCACCGGTCGCGAGCACCTGCCGCTCGCGCACCTGTCGCCGAGCCAGGGACGCTTCGAGGTGTACGACAGCCTGCTGTCGGAGGCGGCCGTGCTCGGCTTCGAGTACGGCTACAGCCTCGCCGATCCCGAGACGCTCGTGCTCTGGGAGGCGCAGTTCGGCGACTTCGCGAACGGCGCGCAGGTGATCTTCGACCAGTTCATCAGCTCGGCGCACGTGAAGTGGCAGCGCATGAGCGGGCTCGTGATGCTGCTGCCGCACGGCTACGAGGGCCAGGGCCCCGAGCACTCGAGCGCGCGCATCGAGCGCTACCTCCAGGCCTGCGCCGACGACAACCTCCAGGTGGTGAACTGCACCACCGCCGCGCAGTACTTCCACGTGCTGCGGCGCCAGATGTCGCGTCGCTACCGCGCGCCGCTGGTGATCTTCACGCCGAAGAGCCTGCTGCGCCTGCCGCGGGCGACGTCGCACCCGGACGAGCTGGCGAGCGGCCGCTTCCACCCCGTGCTCGACGACGCGGCCGCCGCGGCGCATCCGCAGGGGGTGCGCCGCGTCGTG
>CAZQYK010000063.1:0-12005 GCA_964597285.1 uncultured Spirochaetales bacterium | reverse complement strand
TCGACGACGCTGCCCGCGGCCGGCGGCGGCGCGATCTCGACCAGCGCGTCGCCGCCCGAGAGCAGGTCGGCGCGGTTCGACAGCACGCGGATCTCGAGCGGGGCGCCGGCGTCGGCGCCGGCGGCGGCCAGACACAGCGCGAGCGCGCCGAGCGCGGCGCGGACGGTCGTCGGACGGGACGTCATCGGGTCCTCCTCCCCACGGCGTGGCCGCAGGCGCACGGTCGGGAGCGGCGCGCGGCCGCTCCCGACCGGCTCTCCCCGGTGTCAGAGCGGCGTCGAGACCGGCACCGGGCCCAGCGGCTCGCCGCCGGGTCCGCTCTCGTAGCTGAGCCACGGCACCGACGGGATCTTGCCCTGGCTGTCCTGCGTGTAGTCGCAGACGCCGTCGGGGAAGATCGCCGCGAGCGCCGCGAGCTCCAGCGCCGTCGGCGCCGGCACGGCGCCGGCGTAGTCGGCCGGGTCGATCGGCTCGAGCCGACACTTCAGGTTGTCGTGCTCGATGCCCATGCCGGCCTTCGTGCGCAGGTCGCCGAACACCTCGCCGGCGCAGGTCGCGAGCGGCTGCTGGCTGCCCGAGCTCCAGCACGAGTCGAACGCGTTCGTCGGCCGGTGGGCCTCGACGAGCGCCGGGTCCATGCCCGTCAGCGGGTCGATGCCGCCGGCCGCCTCGACCGCCTCGAGCCACGCGTCCATCGTGTCCCAGGCCGTGCCGCTCGGTCCGCTGTGCCAGATCGCGTGGTTGTCCTCGTGTCCGATCTCCGCCATCCGCGCCTCGAGCGCGTACGCGTGGTACGAGGTGTGGATCTCGATGTTCGTCGAGTTCGCGAAGTTGATGATCGCGGCGCGCGCGAGGCCCCGGCCGTCGTTGATCATGCTCGAGCGGTAGGCCGTCTCGGGCACCTCCGGATCGGTGCGCGTGCGCGCGACCTGGGACAGGCCGTCGATGTCGACGCCGCCGATCTTCAGGTTCAGGTCGAGGAACTGCGCGAAGGTGATCTTGCCCAGGTCGCCGACCGGCAGATTCAGCGCGTCGAGCCCGTACTGCACGCCCTCGTTGTCGAGCGGGCGCTTCGCAAAGCCGTCGCGCAGCCGCGGGCCCCAGACGTTGAACTGGAGGTCGTTCACGGTGGCGCGGCAGCCGTCGGGGTTCGTCACCGGGTTGTAGTCGCGCGCCGGGTCGGGCGTCGACGCCGTCGGGATCGTCGAGTCCGAGAAGCATCCCGTCGTCGGGATGCCCGACGGCACGAAGGTCGCGACCCACGCCGCGCAGCTCGAGCCCGGCGGCCCGTGTCCGTCGACGGCGGCGCGCTGCGTCGGCGTGAACGGGATCGCCGCGGTCGGCCAGTAGGTCTCGATCAGCGCGCAGTCGCCGACCTCGATCGCGGTGCTCCAGACGTCGGGGAACATCTGCCCCGGCATCAGACCGTTCGTGATGCCCGGGTAGGCGTTCGAGACCTGGAGCTGGCCGATCGCGCCGCCCGAGCCGCCGGTGCTCATCGTGTAGCGGATCGGGCCGACCTGCTCGACGAGACGCTCCTTCGTCATCATCGCGGTCTCGGCCGAGATCACCGGGTTGCAGTGGTGGCCGAGCACGTTCAGCGACGTGGTCGCGACCGCGAAGCCCTCCGAGAGCCGCGTCTGGTTCAGCACGCCCGGCATCGGGCCCTGCGTCTGGTTCGTATTGCAGCTCGCGCCGAAGGGGTAGTAGAGCTTGCCGTTCCAGCCGGGCTGCGGGCTCGCCGGGTCGGGCTCGCCAAGCGCCGGGTCGTGCAGGTACGCGAAGGCGTACAGGCCGCGGTTGATCGCGCCGCGCTCGTGGCGGACGATGTGGCGCACGGTGTCGCCGCGGTCGTTCGTGACGTTCGCGACGTCGCCGGGCGGGTTGTTCGGGTCGTAGGCCTGGTAGCCGCCGCCGCCGGTCGAGATGTACTGGTAGTCGACGATCGGCGGCGCGTTGCAGTTCGCGTCGGGCGCGCCGAGGCCGTTGCCGTCGGTCGAGCAGTCCCACGGCTGGAGGTGCGGGCCGCTGAAGATCGGGCCCTCCTGCGGGTGGTTCTCGATCGTGAGCGTCGCGCCGCTCGAGTCCGGCAGCGTCACCGTCAGCGTGTTCGGACCGACCGCGAGGCCGGTCACGAGGCCGATGTAGCGGCCGGCGCCGTTCAGCGAGAACACGCTCGTGACGTTCGTGCCGTCGACGTCGACGACGGTGCCGGACGGCGGCGCCGGCACGATCTCGACCAGCGCGTCACCGCCCGAGATCAGGTCGGCGCGGTTGGAGAGCACGACGATCTCGGTCGCTGCGACGCCCGAGGTCGTCGCACCGCCGTCCGAGCCGGAGCCGGTCAGCGACTTCAGCGGACCGAGCGCACCCGCAGCGCCGGCGACGAGCGAGATTCCGAAGCCCAGGGCGACCGTCGCGGCGGCCGCGCGCAGTTCAGCGCTCCCCATCATCCGTTCCTCCGTACAGCGGCGCGGCGCCTCTGCCGCGCCGAGGTGATCGCGATCAGACCGAGGCCGAGCAGCGCCGCGGTCCCGGGCTCGGGCGTCAGCACGACGATCAGCTGGCGCGTGCTCGGGCCGACGCCCGGCGGGTCGGTGTTGCCGAAGAAGACCTCCTCGGTGAGGCCGCTCGCCGCGAGCGTCGTGAGCAGGCCGCCGAGCACGAAGTTGCCGACCGCGGCGTCGACCGCGGCGACGCCGGCCGCGTTGAGCAGGATGTCGACGAGCGTCCCGTTGTCCGCCGCACTCGCGGCATGGCTGCCGAAGACCGGGCCGTCGCCGAGGTCGTTGAACGCGAGCAAGTTGCCGACCTGATCCACCGGCGGAGCGGCCGGCAGCAGCAGCACCTCGTGCAGCTCGTAGGTCTCGGTGGCGTCGGGGCTGTCGTAGCCGTCGGTCCACGCCGGCGTCGGGACGCCCGCGGCCGGGTTCCAGACGCGCAGCGTCACCGACAGCACCGTCTCGGTCAGCGGCAGCGACGAGACGTCGAAGACGAAGAAGTTGCGGAGCTCGCCGGCGCCGTCGTAGCCGACGGCGTAGTTCTGGTTCGACGCGGTGTGGGCGCCGGTCTGGTCGAACCAGCCGGAGTCGACGGCGTCGAGCGTGATCGTCAGCGCCTGGCTCGCACTGGCGAGGGTCAGGAGCAACGCGGACAGCAGGTACACACGGACACGGCCGGGCATCGGATCCCCTCCCTAGGTGATTCCCGGACAGGACACTAACCACTAGACGGGTCTGTATGGAAGCTAAAAATGCGAGGTAAACAGAAAATTTACAGTTCCAGATCGGGGTGAAATAGACTCAAGACTAGGTCTATCGTGGCCCTCAGCGCCGCCGGTAGCGCACCGGGCACGGGCGCTGCGCGCGGGCCACGGCGCCGAGCTGGCGCCGCCGCGGCTCGGCGGCGGCGACGCCGGGCTCGAGCGCGTGGCGCTCGAGCAGCCGCCGCAGCGCGATGCGGATCGCGGAGATCGAGAAGCGCTGCGCCGGGCACGCGTGCCGGCCGTGGCCGAAGGTGCTGACGAGCTCGCGCGCCGGCAGCGCGACGCTGCGCGCGAGGCGCCGACCGTCGTAGTGCTCGGGGTCGAAGGCGTCGAGGCCCGGCGCGGCGCTCGCGTTGTTCAGCGACAGCATCGTCGCGAGCATCACGCCGGGCGCGAGCCGCCAGTGACCCTGCTCGGTGTCGATCTCGATCGGCCGCTGCACCTGGCGCAGCGTCAGCGTGCGCTGCGCGAGGCGGATCGACTCGCTCGCGCAGCGCTCGAGCAGCGCGTCGTCGCCGGCCTCGACGCGCGCGAGCAGCTCCGGGCGCAGCAGCAGGTTCACGAGCGTCCACGCGAGCGCGGCATGGAGGTTCGACTGCGCGCCCATGTGGAGGATCATCACGTCGCGCGCCACCTGCCGGGCGCGCTCGGGCCCGGCGACGTCGCCCCAGCGCGCGGCGATCTGGTCCAGGAAGTCGCCACCCGGCGCGCCGCGCCGCGCGCGCTCGCCCAGGATCTCGGCGATCACCGCCTCGATCCCGCGCATCGCGCGCTGTTCGAGACGCTTTCCGGTCGACGTCGCGAAGAGCGCGCGCCACGGGCGCACGAAGGAGTCGGAGGTGTCGAGGCGGTCGAAGAGCGGGATCAGCCGCTCCAGATGGCGGGGCTCGGCGGCCTCGGCGCCGGCCCAGCAGCCGAGGCCCAGGCGGTGGCCGAGCCGCCGCGCCCACGCGAAGGCCTCGAAGCGCCCGGCTGCGCCGAGTGCGTCGAGCTCGATCGCGACGGCGCGCTCGAGCTGCCCGAGGTAGCCCTCGACCTCCTGGCTGCCGAAGAGGTCGTGCGGGCGCGTGCGGCGGCCGAGCGCGAGCTCGAGCGGGATCTTGTGCTTCATCACGAGCGTGTAGGTCGCGAGCCCGAAGCTCGCCTGCTCCTCGGGCAGCGCGTAGAGCCGGCGCACGCCGTCGGCCGAGAACACGAAGAACAGGCGGTAGCCGAACACCTCGGCGGCGAAGTGATCGCCGCACGCGCGGCGCGCGCGCGCGAGGAAGGCGGTGGGGTCGCGCAGCAGCGCCGGCGCGCAGCCGACGCCGGGCCAGTGGCCGGGCGCGCGCGGCGGCGGCGGGTCGATCGGGGCCGAGGGCACGGTCGGGCGCGTCTCCTGTCGCGGACCCGCCAGCATATACTGGCGGCCCTCCTCGGAGGGCTCGGGAGGTGTGCCGATGGCGAGCGTGTTCACGAAGATCATCCGCGGCGAGCTGCCGGGCCGCTTCGTCTGGCGCGACGAGCGCGCCGTCGCGTTCCTGACGATCAACCCCGTCAAGCCCGGCCACACGCTCGTCGTGACGCGCGACGAGGTCGACCACTGGATCGACCTCGAGCCCGAGCTCGCGCGCCACGTGATGGGCGTCTGCCACGCCGTCGGCCGCGCGCTGCAGCGCGCGTTCGCGCCGGCGAAGGTCGGACAGGCGATCGTCGGCCTCGAGGTGCCGCACGTGCACGTGCACCTGATCCCGATCGACGCGATCGCCGACCTCGACTTCTCGAAGGCCGACCCGAATCCGAAGCCCGAGGCGCTCGACGCCGCCGCCGAGCGGATCCGCGCGGCGCTGCGCGAGCTCGGCCACGCCGAGGCCTCCGACTGATGGCGCGCGAGGGCCGCCTCGGCGTCTCGTTCCCGCTGCAGGACCAGGACCTCGCGAGCCAGGACCGCTTCGTCCGCGAGCTCGAGGCGCTCGGCTACGCCGACCTGTGGGCCAGCGAGGCGCAGGACCTCGACGCGTTCGTGCCGCTCGCGCTCGCGTCGCAGTGGTCCGAGCGGCTGCGCCTCGGCATCGCGATCCTGCCGGTGCAGACGCGCGGGCCGGCGCTGCTCGCGATGAGCTGCGCGGCGCTCGCGCAGGCGGCGCCGGGCCGCTGCGCGATCGGTCTCGGCAGCTCGTCGGAGTGGATCGTGTCGCTCCAGAACGGGCGGCCCTTCGAGAAGCCGTACCAGACCACGCGCGACACGGTGCGCTTCCTTCGCGCGGCGCTCTCCGGCGGCGACGCGAGCCGCGACTACGAGACCTTCTCGGTGCGCGGCTTCGAGCTGCGGCGCAAGCTCGCCCGGCCGCCGCCGCTGCTCGTCGCCGCGCTGCGGCCCGGCATGCTCGAGATGGCCGGCCGCGAGGCCGACGGCGCGATCCTGAACTACGTGACGCCCGACGACGTCGCGAAGTCGCTGCCGCACGTCCGCAAGCACGGGGCCGACGTGGAGATCGCCGCACGCGTCTACGTCTGCCCGACGCGCGACGCCGAGAAGGCGCGCGCGATCGCGCGCTGGTCGCTGACGCCCTATCTCTCGGTGCCGACCTACCGCCAGCACCAGGAGTGGCTCGGCAACGAGCGCTGGTTCGACGCGATGTGGAAGCGCTGGGAGGAGGGCGACGTGCGCGGCGCGCGCGCCGCTCTCAGTGACGAGGCCTGCGACCGCCTCTACATCCACGGCAGCGCCGACGCCTGCCGCGCGCGCCTCCAGGAGTACTTCGACGCCGGCCTCGACACGGCGATCCTCGGCCTGCTCGAGGAGGCGATGGACCCGCTCGAGGCGGTGCGCCTGCTGGCGCCGCGTTGAGGCCACGCGCCGCGACGTTGCAGATCGTGCAAAGCGCGCTCGCCGTGCGTTGCGCGACGCCTCGTCGTCGCCCGCCGGCGCGACCGGGCGCGGCACGAAAGCTGCAATGGGTTCCTCGACAGACGCATCGAAGAAGGAGGAACCCCGTGAGATTTCCCGACCTCTCCTCGAACCCGTCCTACCGGCGGCGGATCCGCCGCGCGCTGCCGTCCGCGAGCCGCGTTCGCAGCGCGCTGGACCTGCCGTCCACGCGCCAGATCGGGCGCGCGCTGCGCCGCAATCCCTATCTGCCCGGACGGCCCACCGTCCGCGAGGACTCCCGCTTGTGGGCCGGCGTGCTGCTCGGGTTCGGCCTCGGCGCCGCGGTGGGAGCGCTGCTCGACCCGCAGCGCCGCGCCGCGCTCCGCGCGCGAATCGGTGCCGGAGCGAAGCGGCTGCGCTCCGTCGCGCTGGCCGGCGGCCGCTCCGAGGATCGCACCGTCGGCGGGCGGGCGAACGCGATCGAGGAGTCGATCGAGGTCGGCGTTCCGGTCGAGCGCGCCTACGAGCAGTGGACGCGCTTCGAGGAGTTCCCGGCGTTCATGGAGGGCGTCGTCTCCGTGCGGCGCGATGCGTCCGACGGGCGCTCGCTGCACTGGGAGGCCGAGGTCGCCGGCGTGCGCCGAGAGTGGGACGCCGAGATCACCGAGCAGAGCGAGAACCAGCGCGTGGCGTGGTGCAGCACGAACGGCGCGCGCAACGCGGGCGTCGTCACGTTCCACCACCTGAGCCCGGAGCGCTGCAAGGTGATGGTGCAGATGGAGTACGAGCCGGAGGGGCCGCTCGACGCGGTCGGCGATCGGCTCGGATTCCTGCGCCGACGCGTCGCCGGCGACCTCGAGCGCTTCCGCGAGCGCGTCGAGCGGCGCTCCGGATCCGGGAACGGATTCGAGGGGCTGCGCGACCTGACGCGGGCCTGACTAGCGCGAGTCCGGCGCGAGCACGTCCTCGACCCGCTCCGCCGTCAGCGCGTCCAGCGACGCCAGCCTTCGGGCCGCCGACGACAGGTCGTGCGCGCGCGTCCACTCGTTCGGGATCGCGACGGCGCGCATGCCGGCGGCGGCGGCGGCGCGCAGGCCTCGCTCGGAGTCCTCGACGACGAGGCAGCGCGCCGGCGGCACGCCGCACAGGCGCGCGGCGGTGAGGAAGGCGTCCGGGGCGGGCTTCGCGTCGGCATAGCGCTCGCGCGTCACGACGGCGTCGAAGCGCTCGAGCAGGCCGAAGCGCTCGAGCGCGTACGCGGTCTCGTCGCGGCCGGCGTTCGTCGCGACCGCGGTCCGGAAGCGCTCGGTGAGGCGCGCGACGGCGTCGGCGGCGCCGGGCATCAGCGTCGCCCCGCGCTCGAGCAGGCGCCGATAGACCGGCTCCTTGCGCGCCCGCAGCGCGTCGGCGGAGATCGGCAGGTCGAAGGTCGCGACGGCCCACTCGGGTCCGCGCCCGGTCGCGATCCACTCGCGCGCGTACACCTCGCGCGAGACGCGCGCGCCGAAGGGTCGCAGCACCTCGGCGTAGGCGCGGTAGTGCAGGCCCTCGGAGTCGATCAGCACGCCGTCGAGGTCGAAGACGACGGCGGCGCGGGAGCGGGCTTCGCTGGCGATGGCGCGCTCCGGGCGACGGGGGAGGGGCCGGGGCGATGGTTCCGCGTCGCCCGGCGCTGTCAAGCGAGCGCCGCGGCTTCGCGGGGCGCCTGGGCGCCGCCAAGTCCGCGGCGCGCCACGCGGAAAAGGCGCTTGATCGGCCGGCGGCCGCGCGTCCAGAATGCGGTGACTAGGCCGGCGAACGATTCGGGCTTCGCACGGCCGGGAGGAAGCTCATGCCGCCGCGCCACCGCCCGCTCGCGCTCGCGTCGATCCTCGTGTTCGGAACCCTCGTCGCCACCGGGGTCGCGTCGGGCGGAGGCGGCTTCACCGAGCTGCCGGGGCTCGGCGGCGCGGTGCGCGTCACGACCGACCGCCACGGGGTCTGGCACATCCTCGCCGACGACGACCTCGACCTCTCTCGCGCGCAGGGCTACGTGCATTGCCGCGATCGTTTCTTCCAGATGGACCAGACCCGCCGCATGGTCGACGGCACCGAGGCCGAGCTGCTCGGGCCCGGCCGTCTCGCAGCCGACATCCAGGCGCGCATCGTCGGCCTGCACCGCGCGGCGCAGCGCTCGCTCGACGCGTCGCCGCCCGACTTCCAGGCGCAGCTCCAGGCCTACGCCGACGGCGTCAACCACTGCCTCGCGACGCTGCCGCTGCCGCCCGAGTACGCGCAGCTCGAGCTCACGAGCGCGCGACCGTGGGAGCCGGCCGACTCGCTGAAGATCGGCAAGGCGATCGCCGCGTCGCTTTCGCTCGACATCGACACCGGCCTGACCGAGCGCCTGTTCGGCTACGTCCAGGCCGGCGCGAACTTCAACTTCGACGGCCAGGCGCTCTTCGCGCAGGACGTGTTCCGCTCGGCGCCGATGGACCCCGCCGCGACGGTGCCCGACGCGACGAACACGACGCCCTTCGCCGTGCAGTGGAGCGCGAGCGACGCGGCGCACCTCGCGTCCGCGGCCGGGGCGGCCCGGAGGCTGCGCGCGAAGCTCGAGGAGCATCCGCTCTTCGCGCTGGCGCTCGACCGGCGCGAGTCCACCGTCGGCAGCAACGAGTGGGGCGTCGGCGGCGGCGCGTCGCCGGGCGGCAAGCCGATCATCGCGAACGACCCGCACCTGTCGCTGAACGTCCCGTCGACCTTCTGGGAGTGGCACCTCGTCGTGCGCAACGACCCGCAGCGCGGTGCCATGAACACGAGCGGCGTCGGCTTCCCCGGCACGCCGGGTGTGATCCTCGGCCAGAACGAGCGCGTGACCTGGGGCGCGACGACGAACCCGATGGACGTCACCGACGTGTTCCAGGACGTCCTGCACGTGTTCCAGGCGCCGTGCTTCGGCGTCGGCTCGCTCGCGTGCATCGAGAGCCCGCCGGGCGTCTTCCACCCGGTCGACGTGCAGACGGGCGTGCAGTACCGCTTCAACCTGATCGGCGACGCGGTGAACGACAACCTGGTCGTCGCGACCGGCCTCCCGCCCGAGGCGACGACGATCGCGACGGTGCCGTTCCGAAGCTTCGGGCCGGTCATCGACGTCACGAACCCGGCCGTGCTCGCGCCGCCCTTCGGCAGCACGCCGGCGCTGGTGCTCCAGTACACCGGCTTCCACGCGACGCAGGAGCTCGTGACCTTCGCGCTGTGGAACCGCGCGGCGAACCTCGCCGACTTCGAGGCCGGCCTCGCGCACTTCGACGTCGGCTCGCAGAACTGGGCCTACGCCGACGTCGACGGCAATCTCGCGTACTTCACGAGCGCCGAGATGCCGCTGCGCAGCGACCTCGAGCAGGGCACGGTCGCCGGGCTGCCGCCGTACTTCGTCCGCGACGGCACGTCGGGCGCGAACAACTGGGTGCCCGACCCGGCGCACAGCCAGGGCCAGACGATCCCGTTCGCGGTGCTGCCGCCGGCCGAGATGCCGCACACGGTGAACCCGGCCAACGGCTTCTTCGTGAACGCGAACAACGACCCGGCCGGGACGACGCTCGACAACGACCCGCTGAACCAGGTGCGGGTGTCGAGCGCGAGCTCGATCTACTACCTGAACCCGGGCTACGCGAACGGCCTGCGCGCGGGCCGCATCACGCGGCTGATCCAGGCCGAGCTGGCCGGCGACGGCCGCGTCGACCGCAACGAGATGGAGCAGTTCCAGGCCAACACGCAGCAGCTCGACGCCGAGCTGCTGCTGCCCTTCGTGCTCGAGGCCTTCGCGAACGCGAGCGCGCCGGGCGCGCCGCCCGCGCTCGCGGCGCTCGCCGGCGACGCCGGAGTCGCCGAGGCCGTCGCGCGCCTCGCGGCGTGGGACTTCTCGACGCCGACCGGTCTCGACGAAGGCTGGGACGCGAGCGACGTGAACGGCCGGCGGCGCCCGCTGAATGGCGCGCCCGGCCAGCGCGAGATCGACGCGAGCGTCGCGGCGACGATCTACAACCTGGGGCGCGGCTTCGCGGTGCGCAACGTCGTCGACGCGCGCCTCGCCGGCTTCGGCCTGAGCGCCGGGTCGACCGAGGCGCTGAAGGCGCTGCACCACCTGCTCGCGCCCGACGGCGGCCCGTACACCGGCGTCGCCGCGGCCGGCTTCGATTGGATCCCTCAGCCCGCGGCGCTGACGCCCGAGCAGCGGCGCGACCACGCGCTGCTGCGCGCGCTGCGCGACGCGCTCGACCGGCTCGCGTCGCCGGCGCTCGCGCCCGCGTTCGGCGGCTCGACGAGCCAGGCCGACTATCGCTGGGGAAAGCTCCACCGCATCGTCTTCGACCACCCCTTCGACCCGGCGGCGAACGTCCCGCCGCAGGGCGGCTTCAGCGACCTGTCGCCGCAGCTGCGCGGTCTCGCGCGCGACGGCGGCTACGAGGTGGTCAACGCGTCGGGCTTCTCGACGCGCGCGACCGGGCTCAACGAGTTCATGTTCGGCGGCGGCCCGGTGCGCCGTTACGTCGGGCTCGGCGGCATCGGCCGCATCCAGGGCGTGAACGCGGTGCCCGGCGGGCCGTCCGGGATCCCCGGCGACCCCGGCTACGCGACGCAGCTCGCAGTCTGGCTCACCGCGGACTACCACCCGGTGAACATGAGCCCGCTCGGCTCCGGCGGCACCCAGGAGGCGCTCGTCCCCGCGGCGCCCTGAGCCCGGCCCGGCGCCGCCGCCCGCCGCTGCGCGAGACCCCGCCCCCCCCCGGCGGCCGTCGGCCGGCCGGGTGCTGGATCTCCGCGCAACGGGTCCCCAGCCGTTGCGCCGATGAGGTACACACCGCTCCGGACGGCGCTCCGAGCGGTGGATGGGGTTCCCTTGGGGATGAGCAGGCGGACGTTCCGGACGGCGCTCGGCGCGGCGCTCCTCGCGATCGTCGGGGCGGGGTGCGGCCAGACCTTCGTGTTCGACCTGCCGAGCGCGCCGCGCCGGCCCTTCGGCGGCGACGAGCTCGGCCCCGCGCCGCCGGCGCTGCCGCGCGTCGAGTGCCGCTTCATGACACTGCTGATCGACTACTCGCGCAAGGGCGAGATCGAGGTCGCGGCGCGCGTCGCGAGCGCGATGGCGAAGGAGTTCGAGACCTTCGGCACACGCGTCACCGACGAGCCCGACGAGGCCTACTGGTCGCTGATGATCCTCGCATCCGACAACGCGCGCCGCGACGGCTTCGTGTTCAGCGCGCTGCTCAGCGCGCGCAACACGAACGAGGGCTACGACCCCGGCGTCAACGTGTACGCCGGCGACGGCGCTCCGGAGCCGCCGCCGGCGCGCTCGGGATCGGAGTTCTCCGAGGGCACGCGCGACGACGTCGCCGACCTCGAGGCCGAGGACCCGGAGCTGCGTCGGCGCATCGAGAAGCTCCCGACGCTCTACAACGGGCTCGCATACGGGCCGTACGACCAGCTCGAGGATCAGTCGCGCGCGTTCGCGCGCCAGGCCTACGCCGCGATCTTCCCGGCTGCGAAGCGCCTGTGCGACTACCAGGCCTCCGAGGAGCGCCGCGAGGAGTCGCTCGAAGGCCAGCTCCCGGGTCCGCCGGAGCCGCTGTAGCGGCCCGCGGCGCTCAGAGCCCGTGAAGAACTCCGCGGTGCGGAGTTCGGAGTGTCGCGAGCTTCGAGGCCACCGTTCGACTCCGCTCGGCTACGCCTCGCTGCGCGCTCGCTTCGCTCGCTTGCACTCAACGCGGGCGGAGCAGCAGCGAGCCGTGGCGGGCGTCGATCCAGAAGTCGTCGCTGGCGCTGCGGCGCGCCCGCGGCGGCGACGCGGCCGGCGCGCCGGCCGGCTCCGCGTCGGCGGCGAGCGCGCCGCACAGGGTCTTGCGCAGC
>CAZQYK010000062.1:0-5354 GCA_964597285.1 uncultured Spirochaetales bacterium | reverse complement strand
ACGCGCGCGAGCTTCGAGATCGCCGGCAAGCGCCTGTCGGCCGACGTGATCAACTTCTCGCCGCAGGCGTCGAGCCTGAAGAAGGCCGAGAGCATCTTCGACACCGCGAAGACGCTCGACGCGATGGACCCCGACGCCGTCGTCGTGCGCCACGCAGTCGCCGGCGTGCCGCGCCGCGTCGCCGACGTGCTCGCCGCGCCGGTGATCAACGCCGGCGACGGCGCGCACGAGCACCCGACGCAGGCGCTGCTCGACGCCTTCACGGTGCTCCAGGCCAAGGGCCGCATCGACGGCCTCACGGTCGCGATCGTCGGCGACATCCTGCACTCGCGCGTCGCCCGCTCGAACATCCTCGCGTTCCGCAAGCTCGGCGCCGAGGTGCGGCTCGCGGCGCCGCCGCCGATGATCCCGGTCGCCGTCGAGGAGACCTTCGGCGTCAAGGCCTACACCTCGCTGCGCGAGGCGCTCGACGGCGCCGACGTCGTGATGGCGCTACGGATCCAGAACGAGCGGCTCGAGGGGGCGTACTTCCCGAGCGTGCGCGAGTACTCGGCCACCTTCGGCGTCGACCGCGCGAAGCTCGCCTACGCGAAGGAGGATGCGATCGTCATGCACCCCGGCCCGATCAACCGCGGCGTCGAGCTCTCGCACGACCTCGCCGACCACGAGCCGAGCGTGATCCTCGACCAGGTGCGCAACGGCGTCGCGGTGCGGATGGCGGTGCTCTACCTCTTCGCGGGCCGCATGCCCCAGCAGGCGGCCCGATGAGCCGCGGCGCGCGGCTCCTCGTGCGGGGCGGGCGGCTGCTCGACCCGGCCACCGACGTCGACGCGGCGGCGAACCTGCTGATCGAAGGCGGGCGCGTCGTCGCGGTGGGCCCCGACGTGCGCGCTGACGGCGCCGAGGTCGTCGACGCGAGCGGCTGCTGGGTCGCGCCGGGCTTCGTCGACCTGCACGCGCATCTGCGCGATCCCGGCCAGGAGTACAAGGAGGACATCGCGACCGGCGGCCGCGCCGCGGCGGCCGGGGGCTTCACCGGCGTCGCGTGCATGGCGAACACCCAGCCGGTCAACGACGACCCGGCGACGACCGACTTCATCATCGACCGCGCGCGCCACGACTCGCCGGTGCGCGTCTACCCGGTGGCGGCCGCGACGAAGGGCCTCGAGGGCCAGGTGATGACCGAGATGGCGGCGCTCGTCGCGGCCGGCGCGGTCGCATTCAGCGACGACGGGAAGACGATCATGGACACCGGCGTGATGCGGCGCGTGCTCGAGTACTCGCGCCTCGTCGAGCGGCCGGTGATCACGCACGCCGAGGACCGCACGCTCGTCGCCGGCGGGGTCGTCAACGAGGGCCCGGTGTCGACGCGGCTCGGCCTGCCGGGCAACCCCGGCCTCGCCGAGGTGGTGCTGATCGCGCGCGACCTGATGCTCGCCGAAGCCACCGGCGCGCACCTGCACGTGGCCCACGTGTCGACGCGCGGCGGCGTCGAGCACATCCGCGCCGCGCGCGAGCGCGGCGTGCACGTCACCGCCGAGGTCTCGCCGCACCACCTGACGCTGACCGACGAGGAGGTGCTCGAGTTCGACACGAACGCGAAGGTCGCTCCGCCGCTGCGCTCGGCCGACGACCGCGACGCGTGCCGCGCGGCGCTCGCCGAGGGCACGATCGACGCGATCGCCACCGACCACGCGCCCCACGCGCTGCACGAGAAGGAGCTCGACTTCCACGAGGCGCCGCCCGGGATGATCGGCTTCGAGACGGCGCTCGCGGTGGTGCTCGACCTGGTGCGCAGCGGCGAGATCTCGCCGCTCGCGCTCGTGCGGCGGCTCTCGACGAATCCGGCGCGCATCCTCGGCGTCGACGGCGGGACGCTCGCGCCCGGTGCGGTCGCCGACGTGACGATCGTCGCGCCCGAATACCACTGGACCTACGACCCGGCCAAGGGCTACTCGAAATCGGTGAACTCGCCGTGGGCCGGGCGCAGGATGATCGGGCGCGTGCTGAAGACGATCGTCGACGGGAGGATCGTGTACGACGTGGAGCGGGGGATCCTGGTGTGAGGATGCGCGCGAATCCCGCGCGGCTGGCGCTGGCCGACGGCACGGTCTACCGCGGCTGTGCCTTCGGGGCGACCGCGGTCGGTGCCGGCGAGGTGTGCTTCAACACCTCGCTCACCGGCTATCAGGAGATCGTCACCGATCCGTCGTACGCCGGGCAGATCGTCGCAATGACCTACACCCAGATCGGAAACGTCGGAACGAACGCCGAGGACGAGGAGTCGCGCCGGCCCTTCCTGTCGGGCTTCGTCGTCAAGGAGCTGTCGCCGCCGTCGAGCTGGCGCTCGCGCGAGCCGCTCGACGCCTACCTCGCGCGCCACGGCGTGCCCGGCATCGCCGAGATCGACACGCGCGCGCTCGTGCGGCGCATCCGCGAGGGCGGGGCGCAGGTGGGCGTGCTGTCGACCGACCCCGGGCAGCAGGACGAGGCGGCGCTCGTCGAGCGGGCGCGGCGCGATCCCGGCCTCGACGGCCGCGACCTCGCGGCCGAGGTCAGCTGCGACGAGCCCTACCGCTGGGAGGACGGGCGCTGGGCCGGGATCGCCGGCCAGGTGCCGCGCGCGCCGCGGCCGACGCCGGCGCGCAAGGTCGTCGCATACGACTTCGGCATCAAGCGCAACACCCTGCGGCTGCTCGTCGAGCAGGGATTCGAGGTCGAGGTCGTGCCGGCCGACACGCCGGCCGACGCGGTGCTCGCGCGCGAGCCCGACGCGGTGTTCCTGTCGAACGGTCCCGGCGACCCGGCCGCGGTGGCGGGCGTGCGCGAGCACGTGCGGCGGCTCGCCGAGACGAAGCCGATCTTCGGCATCTGTCTCGGGCACCAGATCCTCGGCCTCGCGCTCGGCGGCCAGACGCGCAAGCTCAAGTTCGGCCACCACGGCGGGAACCAGCCCGGCCAGGACCTCGCGACGCGCAGGGTCGCGATCTGCGCCGAGAACCACGGCTACGCCGTCGACGCCGACTCGCTGCGCGCGGCCGGCGAGCCGGTGCGCATCACCCACGTGAACCTCAACGACGGCACCGTCGAGGGCCTCGCGCACGAGACGCGGCCGCTCTTCTCGGTGCAGTACCACCCGGAGGCCTCGCCCGGGCCGCACGACGCGGCGTACTTCTTCGGGCGCTTCCGCGAGATGGTCGACCGGCACGCGGCCGGCGAGGCGGTGACCGGGGCCCAGATCGCCGCGAACGACGCCGCCGAGAAGCGGGGCTAGCCGTGCCGCGACGCGAAGACATCGAGACGATCCTCGTGATCGGCGCCGGGCCGATCGTGATCGGCCAGGCCTGCGAGTTCGACTACTCGGGCTCGCAGGGCTGCAAGGCGCTGCGCGAGGAGGGCTACCGCGTCGTCCTCGTGAACTCGAACCCGGCGACGATCATGACGGATCCGGAGTTCGCCGACCGCACCTACATCGAGCCGATGACGGTCGAGTCGGTCGAGCGGATCATCGCGGCCGAGAAGCCCGACGTGATCCTGCCGACGCTCGGCGGCCAGACGGCGCTGAACCTGACCGTCGCGCTCGGCGAGGCCGGCGTGCTCGAGCGCCACGGCGTCGGCCTGCTCGGCGCGCAGCTCGACGCGATCGACAAGGCCGAGGACCGCGAGCGCTTCCGCGAGGCGATGGAGCGCATCGGCCTGAAGCTCCCGCGCTCGGGCTACGCGCGCTCGGTCGCCGACGCGAAGCGCATCGTCGAGCACACCGGGATCCCGGCGATCATCCGACCGAGCTTCACGCTCGGCGGCACCGGCGGCAGCATCGCGTGGACCGCCGAGGAGTTCGAGGGTCGCGTGCGCTGGGCCCTCGACCAGTCGCCGAATCACACCTGCCTGGTCGAGCAGAGCGTGCTCGGCTGGAAGGAGTACGAGCTCGAGGTGATGCGCGACCGCGCCGACAACGTGGTCATCATCTGCTCGATCGAGAACTTCGACCCGATGGGCGTCCACACCGGCGACTCGATCACCGTCGCGCCCGCCCAGACGCTGACCGACCGCGAGTACCAGGAGATGCGCGACGCGGCGATCGCGATCATCCGCGAGATCGGGGTCGACACCGGCGGTTCGAACATCCAGTTCGGCGTCGACCCGGCCGACGGCACGCTCGTCGTGATCGAGATGAACCCGCGGGTGTCGCGCTCGTCGGCGCTCGCGTCGAAGGCCACCGGCTTCCCGATCGCGAAGATCGCCGCGAAGCTCGCAGTCGGCTACACGCTCGACGAGATCCGCAACGACATCACGCGCGAGACGCCGGCCAGCTTCGAGCCCTCGATCGACTACGTCGTCACGAAGGTGCCGCGCTTCACCTTCGAGAAGTTCCCCGGCGTCGACAACGTGCTGACGACGCAGATGAAGTCGGTCGGCGAGGTGATGGCGATCGGGCGCACCTTCAAGGAGAGCCTGCAGAAGGCGCTGCGCTCGCTCGAGATCGGCCACGCCGGGCTCGAGCCGCCGGAGATCGCGCCCGACGACGACGCGGCGTTGTGGCGCTCGATCGACTCGCCGCGCCCGGGCCGGCTGTGGGCGCTCGCCGAGGCGCTGCGCCGCGGCGAGACCGTCGAGGAGCTCTACCGCCGCAGCTTCATCGATCCGTGGTTCCTGCGCCAGATCGAGGAGCTCGTGCATTGGGAGCGCGACCTCGCCGAGCTCGCGCCCGACGCGCGCGTCGAGTGGCTGCGCCCGGCGAAGCAGCGCGGCTTCTCCGACCGCCGGCTCGCGGCGCTGTGGCAGACCTCCGAGACCGAGGTACGCGAGCTGCGCCGGCGCGCCGGCGTGCGGCCGGTGTTCAAGCGCGTCGACACCTGCGCGGCCGAGTTCGAGGCGCACACGCCCTACCTCTACTCGACCTACGAGGACGAGTGCGAGGCGGACCCGAGCGACCGGCGCAAGATCATGATCCTCGGCGGCGGTCCGAACCGGATCGGGCAGGGCATCGAGTTCGACTACTGCTGCGTGCACGCCTCGTTCGCGCTCTCGGAGGCCGGCTTCGAGACGATCATGGTCAACTGCAACCCCGAGACGGTGTCCACGGACTACGACACCGCCGACCGGCTCTACTTCGATCCGCTGACCCTCGAGGACGTGCTCGAGATCGTGGCCAGGGAGCGGCCGGAGGGCGTGATCGTGCAGCTCGGCGGGCAGACGCCGCTGCGCCTCGCGGTGCCGCTCGAGCGCGCCGGCGTGCCGCTCCTGGGCACCCCGCCCGACGCGATCGACCGCGCCGAGGACCGCGAGCGCTTCGACGCCGTGCTGGAGAAGCTGGGCCTCGCAAGGCCGCCGTCCGGGGTGGCGCGCAGCGC
>CAZQYK010000061.1:0-4290 GCA_964597285.1 uncultured Spirochaetales bacterium | reverse complement strand
CGCGCGGACGCCGCCGCGGGCGCCGTCGCCGCCGCCGGGTCTCTCCGCCGCTGCCTTCTTCTTCCATGCCCCGTCTAGTCCCGCACCGCGTCCTCGCGCAGCGAGAACACCTCGTGCAGCTCCTCGTCCGAGAGCTCGGTGATCCACTGCTCGCCGGTGCCGACGATGTCCTCGGCGATGTGCTTCTTGCGCTCGATCATCTCGTCGATGCGCTCCTCGAGCGTGCCGACGCAGACGAACTTGTGGACCTGCACGTTCCGCGTCTGGCCGATGCGGAACGCGCGGTCGGTGGCCTGGTTCTCGACGGCCGGGTTCCACCAGCGGTCGAAGTGGAACACGTGGTTCGCGCCGGTGAGGTTCAGGCCGAGGCCGCCGGCCTTCAGAGACAGCACGAACACCGGCGGCGCGTCGCCGCCGCCCGACTGGAAGCGCTCGACCATCGTGTCGCGGCGGTGCTTCGGCGTGCCGCCGTGCAGGAAGAAGACCTCGCGCCCGAGCTCGTCCTGCAGGTGCGTCTGCAGGAGCTTCCCCATCTCGGCGAACTGCGTGAACACGAGCGAGCGGTCGCCGGCGAGACACACCTCCTCGAGCATCTCGGTGAGGCGGATCAGCTTGCCCGAGCGCTTCGGCAGCGCGCTGCCATCGCCGAGGAAGTGCGCCGGATGGTTGCAGACCTGCTTCAGCTTCGAGAGCGTCGCGAGGATCACGCCGCGCCGCTCGATGCCCTCGGCGTCGCGGATCTTGCGCTCGGCCTCGTCGACGACCTGCTCGTAGAGCCCGCCCTGCTCGCCGGTCAGTGCGCAGAAGACCTTCATCTCGAGCTTCTCGGGCAGGTCCGAGATGACCCTGCGGTCGGTCTTCAGGCGCCGCAGGATGAAGGGCTGCGTGATGTGCGAGAGCTGCGCGACGGCGTCGGGGTCGCGGTAGGCCTGGATCGGCACCAGGAACTCGCGCCGGAACTGCTCCTGGCTGCCGAGGAACTCCGGGTTCAGGAAGTCCATGATCGACCACAGGTCGCCGACGTGGTTCTCGACCGGCGTGCCGGTGAGCGCGACACGGTAGTCGGCCACCACCGCGCGCACCGCCATCGACTGCTTCGTGTCCGGGTTCTTGATGTTCTGCGCCTCGTCGAGGATCACGCCGGCCCAGCGCATCGAGCGCAGGTCCTCGAGGTCGCGGTGCACGAGCGCGTAGCTCGTGAACACGACGCCGTGGTCCTGCGCCGCGGTGACGAACTCGTAGCCCTTCTTCCGCTGCGGGCCGTGGTGGATCATCGTCGGCAGCTTCGGCGTGAAGCGCGCGGCCTCGCGCTCCCAGTTCGCGAGCACCGAGGTCGGGCACACGAGCAGCACCGGGCGGTCCTCGCCCTGGCTGCGCTCGCGCTCGATCAGCGCGAGCGTCTGGATCGTCTTGCCGAGGCCCATGTCGTCGGCGAGGCAGGCGCCGAGCTCCCAGCGCCGCAGGAACTCGAGCCACGCGAAGCCCTTCTCCTGGTACGGCCGCAGCTCGCCGCGGAAGCCCTCGGGCGTCGACAGCGGCTCGATCGCCGCCTTGTCCTGGAGACGCTCGAGCAGCGCGCCGAGCCAGCCGGCGGCGCGCACGCCCTCGAAGTGGATGCCGGCCGAGGTGTCGGCGGCGCCGAGCGCCATGCGCACGATCTCGCGCGCCGTCACCGCTCCGCCGCGCCGGTTCTTGAAGAACTCGAGCGCCGCGTGGATCTCCTCGACGCTCGTCTGCACCCAGTGGCCGCGCACGCGCTGCAGCGGCTCCTTGAGCCGCGCGAGCTCCTCGAGGTCGCGGCTCGAGAGGGGCTGCCCGGCGAGGCACACCTCCCAGTCGAAGGAGACGACGTCGTCGAGGTGCGGCTCGGCGTCGAGCTCGTTCTGCTCGGGGGTGCGCACGCGCGCGCGCACCGCCAGGTGGTGCTCGGTGCTGCCGCCCTTCCACCACGGGGGCAGGATCGTGCCGAAGCCGGCCTGCTCGAGCGCCGGCGCGGTCTGGGTCAGGAACTCGTGCGCGCCGCGCGCGTCGAGCGAGTAGCCCGACGGCTTGCGCGAGCGCAGGCTCATCTCGATCTTCGGGCACACGCCGGCCGCCTGCGCGAGCGAGATCAACAGCGTCTGGTGCACGTCGTAGCCCGAGCGCTGCAGCGTCGCGGCCTTGCGGCCGCGCAGGATCCACGCGTCGGCGGTCGGCACGAGCAGCGTCGGGTCGTCGGTGCCCTGGAGCAGGTAGCGCACGTACCAGCGCCGCTGGCCCGGGCGCAGCGCGTCGCGCGGGCGCTGCTTGCCGTTGCGGCGGCCGCGCTGGCGCTGCTTGAAGCGCGGCTCCTCCTTCGGAGGCGCCGGCTCCTCGAGCCGGAAGCAGAGCCGGAACGGCGCGCCGATCGTCGCGTCGAGCGGCTTGCGCCACTCGCGCACCTGGTCGGCGAGGTCTTCGAGCTCGTCGGACGCCCCCTTGACCGCGCTCTGCTCGCTGCGCAGCGCCGCGAGCCAGCGGTCGTACACGTTCGCGTCGGACGCGTCGCCGAGGAACAGGCTCGGGCTCACCGAGACGACGCCGTCCTCGGCCTCGGGCTCGCCGTGGGTGCGCACGATGTGGTCGACGAGCCGCTCGACGAAGCGCTTCAGCAGCGCCAGCCCGGCCGTCACCGGCGCGTCGCCGCCGTTGGACACGAGCGAGCGCGCCGCGGCCGGCATCGCGGCTGCGAGCTCCTCGAGGTAGCTCAGGTCCTCGGTGATCCAGACCGGACGCCAGCTCGCGTGAAGCCGGCCGTCGGCGTCGAGCGCGGCGTCGGGCAGGTAGCGCTGCCGCGCGACGAGCGAGCCGGCGAGCCGAAGCGCGTGGATCCAGAAGCGCAGGTCGGGCCCGCCGAGCACGCCGTGCAGCATGCCGGCGCGCTGCCCGTAGCCCGACAGCAGCTCGAGCGCCTCGCCCGTGTCGAGCGCGACGCCCTCGACCTGCCACGGCGCGCTCTCGAGCGGCGCGTCGGCCTCGGGCGCCTCGCCGATCAGCGCGCTCGACGGCACCGGCTGGTCGCCGCGCGTCGGCAGCCAGGCCGTCGCCTGCGCCTTGCGGCGCGCGGTGGGCCGGAAGCCGATCGGCAGCTCGCGCGCAGCGCGCGTCACGGCCTCGGCGCCGGCGTCGAAGGGATAGGGCCGGGCGCCCTTGCGGCGGCCGTTGCGGGGGCGGCCCGACACGGAGCCCTCGACCGGCGACTCTCCCCATAGGAAGAGCGCGTCGTCTACGAGCGCTCCGTGCAGGATGATCATTGCGCTTTCGGGCTCTCCTGGAGAGCGGGGCCAGCGCCGGAGTGGCGCTTCCGGCCCGCGCCGCCCCGGGCGGCGGGGGGCGGCTTTCCGCCGGGCGAGCGGTCGCGGATCCGGGATCTCCGCGTCCGATCGCTCGGCTCTGTCTCGGCGTCACCGTCTCGGCGTTCGGGAGACTCCGTGTGTCCGCCGGCGCCCGCGGTGGGCCGCTGGGCGCCGTGTCATTCCGGCGCGCTCCGCGTCCGCCGCCGCGAGCGGGCCATCGGGGGCGGGCCTCGCCGGCTTCGGCGGCGCTTTGCGACGCCGCGCGGGCTCACGCGGCGTCTTCGCGCCTCATCAGCTCTCTCAGCATCGGCATCGAGCCTGCCTCGAGCCGCCCGCCTGTTTCGTCTGCGGCGTGCGCGGCCCGCGAGGTGATGCCATCGGGACGAGGTTCGGTGGCCCTGTCGATCGGTCCGCTCGATAGGCCGTGAGCGGTGTGATGGGACCGCCGAAACCCCGCCTTGTGCAGGAGTGAACACGATCGGGGTGCCGTTTCGCAACCCCCCTCTTGCGAGCGGCCGATCCGGACGCGCCAGGCCCGGGCGACCGCCGATCGAACTCGACGGCGGACCGCGCGGCGGTCTTTAGCCCCGATTGCCTCGGTTGCCTCAGCGCGGCATGCCGAGCTCGTCTTCGAGCAGCCGCTCGAGGCGCCGTCGCGCGTGCTCGAAGGGATCGCGATCCGGCTCGCCGCGGCGCGGCGCGGCGCCGCCGATCAGGAAGTAGGCGCTCTGCACGCCGAAGTAGCCCCACAGCGCGAGCGCGACGCCGGCGAGCCCGCCGGTCGCCAGAAAGTCGGCGAGCGCGAGGCCGAGCGCGCCGAGCAACGCCTCGATCGCGACCGCGCGCAGCGGCCGCTGGCGGTACGCGAGCCCGCTGCGGCACGCGGCGACCCGCGCCGCCGCGCCGCACGCGGTCGCGCCGAGGCCGAGCGGCGCGATCGCGAGCGCCGCGCCGGCCGCGGCGGCGAGCGCGGCGG
>CAZQYK010000060.1:0-4879 GCA_964597285.1 uncultured Spirochaetales bacterium | reverse complement strand
CGCGGCGGGTACGCGACGAACTCGACCGCGACGCGGTCGAAGAGCGCGCGGGCGGCGTCGGCCTGCGCCGGGTCGCCGACGAGGATCCAGCGCGCGCCGGCGAGGCGCGCGCGCTGGCGATGGGCGAACTCGAGCTCGGCCTCCCAGTCGCCGCCGAGGCCCAGCACGACGACCGCGGCCGGCGCGGCCTCGTCGAACAGCGCGTCGCTCGGGCGGCCGACGGCCGCATCCGGCGACGCGACGAGCCGCGCGAGAGCCGCGCGCTCGCGATCCTGACGGTGGACGATCCAGAGCTGGGTCATTCGTGGGACGAACCGCGCGGGGGGTGCAACAATACGCGAAAAGTACGGGCAATCCGCGTGCCAACGCCCCGGCCCGGCCGGCCGCGCGCAGGCCGGTCGCAGCTCCGCCGAGCAACACGCGGGGTTGCGACGAGAATCGAGCGCGCGCACCGACGGCGGCGGCCGGCGCCTCGGCGCCGCGCGCGGAAGCCGTGGGGTCGTCGATGGGTAAAGGATTTCCCTCGCAGCGTCGTACCATCTCTGCGACCCTCGGCTCCCGGGGGAGGACGGGCCGGTGGGGGTGATCGACGCGGGCCCGCAGGTCCGGCTGCGCAGCGCCACCGACCGGCCCTACGACGACGCGATCGCGGCCGCGCGCACCTGTTATTCGCCGCGCGTCGTCGGGCCCGACGAGGTCAGCGAGCGCCAGCGCGCGAGCATCGGCCCGCTGACCTACGGCGGCGGCCACCACACGGTGTTCCAGCACGCGACCTTCGAGTTCGAGCTGTCGGGCGTGTCGCGCCAGCTCGTGTGGTCGGTGCTGCACGGCTTCCCGTTCTACAACACCGAGCAGCAGAGCCAGCGCTACGTGCGCCTCGACGAGGCGGCGGCGCACGTGCCGCCCGAGCTCGACGCCGAGGCGCGCGCGATCTACGAGCGCTCGATCGAGGCCTCGTGGGAGGCGTACCGCGAGCTCACGCGCCGGCTCCAGCCGCGCGCGCGGGAGATCCTCGGCGACCTGTGGCGCCTCGACCGGCGCGCGAATCGCGCGTTCGGGCGCAGCGTCGCGCGCGAGGCCGAGAAGAAGGCGATCGAGACCGCGCGCTACGCGATCCCGGTCGCGTGCCACACGGCGATGGTCTACACGGTCTCGGGTCTCGTGCTGCACCGGCTGCGCCGGATGGCCCGCGTCGGCGACGCGCCGCAGGAGGCGGCGCGCGTGATCGGCCGGATGGTCGAGGAGGTCGAGCGCTTCGACCCGAGCTTCTTCGGCCGCGTCGGCGACGCGCCGCTCGAGGCCGACGAGGTGCTCGAGGCCGGCGTCGCGCCGCCCGGGCTCGGCGACGCGTCGGCGCTCGAGGTCTTCGACAAGTCGCTCGGGGGCCGCACGTCGCGCCTCGTCGACTGGAGCGCACGCGCGCCCGAGGTGATCGCCGCGTCGGTGCGCCACGTGCTCGGCCGCCCGGAGCTCTCCGACGTCGACGCGCTCGCGCTCGCGCTCGACCCGTCGCGCAATCGCTACCGCCTCGAGCGCCTCAACGTATCGACCCACGCGCCGCTGATGCGCGCGCTCGCGCACGCGCACTTCGTGTTCCGCAAGAAGCTCTCGCACACGGCCGACTCGCAGGACCAGCGCCACCGCACCGTGCCCGGCTCGCGCCCGCTGCTCTCGCGCACCGTGCCGGCGCGCCCCGACGTCGTCGAGCCCGAGCCGATCCGCGCCGACCCGGGCTGCCGCGCGATCTTCGAGGAGACGGTCGACGCGCAGTGGCGGGCTCGCGCCGCGCTGCTCGAGCGCGGCGTCGCGCCGGAGCTCGCGCTCTACGTGCTGCCGAACGCGCTCGCGGTGCGCTTCGAGGAGTCCGGCACGCTGCTCGACCTGCTCCACAAGTGGACGATGCGCAGCTGCCTGAACGCGCAGTGGGAGATCTGGCGCGCGACGATGGACGAGATCGAGCAGGTGCGGGCGGTGCACCCGGCGCTCGTCGAGCACGCGGGCCCGCCGTGCGTCGTGCGCAACGGCCGCGTGCGCCCGCGCTGCACCGAGGGCTCGCACTTCTGCGGCATCCCGGTGTGGCGCAGCTTCCCCGAGGTGGACCGCGTCGTCTGAGCGCCGCGCGGTCGCCGAGCCGCGGCGCGCGGCGCCCGACGACCTCGACGGGCTCTGCGCGCTGTGGCTCGCGCTGACGCGCCACCACGAGGCGCTCGACCCTCAGTACACGCTGCAGCCCGGCGCCGAGGTGCCGGTGCGCGCGCTGCTGCGCGACCAGCTCGCGCGCTCCGACACGGCGATCTTCGTCGCCGACGGTACGCGGGGCCTCGCCGGCTACGCGACCGTCCGCGTCGACCGCGCGCCGGAGATCCTCGCCGAGGGCTGCCGCGCCGAGATCAGCGACCTGTTCGTCGACCCGGCGGCGCGGCGCCGCGGCGTCGGCGCCGCGCTCGCCGACGCCGCGACGCGTTGGGCCCGCGCGCAGGGCGCCCGGCGGCTCGAGGTGCGGGTCGCCGCGCGCAACGCGTCGGGCCAGGCGTTCTGGCGCGCGCAGGGCTACGGCGACCTGATGGACGTCCTCCAGCGTCGCCTGTAGATTGGCGCGACGCCCGGAGCCCGATGCGATGTCCCCCGCGCCCTCCAGCTCCCCCGACGACGGCGTGCTGCCGCTCGCCCGCGCGCTCAACGAGCGCCTCGACAAGGCCGCGCCCGAAGTGCTCGAGATGCTGTCCGCGCTCGGGCGGCGCCTGTACTTCCCGAAGGGGATCCTGACCCAGAGCGCCGAGGCGAAGGCGAAGGCGCACGCGATGAACGCGACGATCGGCATCGCGACCGAGCGCGGCGTGGCGATGCACCTGCCGTCGATCGCCGCGCACGTCGACCTCCCGCCCGACGAGGTGTTCCCGTACGCCCCGCCGGCCGGCCAGCAGGTGCTGCGCGAGCGCTGGCGCGACAAGACGCTCGCCGAGAACCCGTCGCTGGCCGGGCGCGCGTTCGGGCTGCCGATCGTCACGAGCGCGATCACCCACGGGCTGATGCTCGTCGGCGACCTCTTCGTCGACCCGGGCGACGTGATCGTGCTGCCCGACAAGCTCTGGGGCAACTACCGGCTGACCTTCGAGGTGCGGCTCGGCGCCCGGATCGCGACCTACCCGTTCTACCGCGGCGCGGGCTACGACACCGCCGCGTTCGCCCGCGCGCTCGACGCCGCGGCCGCCGAGCGCGACAAGGTCGTCGCGCTCCTGAACTTCCCGAACAACCCCACCGGCTACATGCCGACGCCGGCCGAGGGCCGGGCGATCGTCGATGCGCTCGTGCGCTGCGCCGAGCGCGGCACCCGCGTGCTCGCGGTGCTCGACGACGCGTACTTCGGCCTCTTCTACCACCTCGGCGGCGAGTCGATGACCGAGTCGCTCTTCGCGCAGCTCGTCGGGCGCCACCCGAACCTGCTCGCCGCGCGCCTCGACGGCGCGACGAAGGAGCTCTTCGTCTGGGGCCTGCGCTGCGGCTTCCTGACCTTCGGGCCGGGCCGGGCCGAGAGCGCCGCCGAGGTCTGCGACGTGCTCGAGGCGAAGGTCAAGGGCGCCGTGCGCAGCGCGGTGTCGAACGTGCCGCAGCTCTCGCAGTCGCTGGTCTCGCGGGCCCTCGCGTCGCCGGACATCGCGCGCGAGCGGGCCGAGAAGACCGAGCTGCTGCGGGCGCGGGCCGAGCGGGTCTGGGCCGTGGCGCGAGAGCCCCGCTTCGCCGAGAGCTGGGAGGTCTACCCGTTCAACAGCGGCTACTTCATGTGCGTCGCCGTGCGCGGGGTCGAGGCCGAGGCGGTGCGCGTATACCTGCTGGATTCCTACGGAATCGGGACGATCGCGACCGCGGAGCACGACCTGCGGATCGCGTTCTCGTGCCTCGAGCCGGAGCAGATCGAGCCCCTCTTCGAGACGCTGCACCGGGCGATCCAGGAGCTCCGCTCGCGCTAGCCCCGGGGGCCCCACCGGGGCGCGCCCCCGCAGGCGAGAGTCCCGCTGACAATTGGCGGTCAAGCGGGTAAGGTTGCCGGCCGATTGCCGGGAGGATCCCGATTCGGAATCGTGGATCCTGCGAACCCCCAAGGGGGGAGGAGAGCGCTGCGACCCGGCGAGCCCTTCCCCCGCCACGCGAAGAGTCGCGAAGAGAAAGCAGGACGGACTTCCACCCGATCCACAAGGCGCGTTCCGCTCCCAGGTTCCGCCCGCAGGACAGAGCCCGAGGCCTAAGCACCGCCGATGACCTCGAAGCAGAACGCGCACCGCGGAGTTCTTCGTTCGCCCTTCGCCCGCCCGCGCGCCGCCCACTGGCTGGGACTGTGCGCCCTGCTGCTGTGCGTCGCCGCGCCGGCCGTTCGCTCGGCCGATTCCGCCGAGATGGACGTCGCCGCCGCGGCGCCCGGCCTCGGCGCGTTCGCGGTCGCGCCGTCGCAGCGAGCGCCCGAGGCGCCGTCGCCCAAGCGCCAGGTCACCGAGGGGCTGATCGCGCGCGGCCGGACGCTGTCCGAGCTGCTGCGCGCCGACGGCGTGAGCCCGCAGGTGATCAGCCGCATCGCGCGCGAGATGCGCGGCCACTTCGACTTCCGCCACGCGCGGCCCGGTCACAGCTTCCGCCTCGTGCGCGACGGTACCGGCGAGATCGTCGAGTTCCGCTACCGGCTGTCGGAGACCGAGGGCTGGTCGCTCGTGCGCCACGGCGACCGCTACGCGGTGAGCCGCGACCTGGTCGAGCTCGAGGCGCGCTCGACCCGGATCGCCGGCGTGATCACGTCGACGCTGTACCAGTCGATCACGAACCTCGGCGAGGACGGCCAGCTCGCGCGCGACTTCGCCGACATCTTCGCGTGGGACGTCGACTTCCAGCG
>CAZQYK010000059.1:0-3724 GCA_964597285.1 uncultured Spirochaetales bacterium | reverse complement strand
GGCCTCTTGCAGGCCGCGGCCCGCAACGCGGTCGAGCGCGGCAGCCTGACGCGCTACGTCCGCGACGACGGCACGCTCGCGCCCTTCGCGCTCTCCGGCGAGGAGCTGAAGCAGCTCTGGCGCCTGTCGGCCGACGACATCGACTTCTCGTCGACCTGCCCCGGCCACGACTTCTGCGACGACCTGCCGGCCGGCGTGCTCGCGCCGCTCGCGCCGCCGAACCACTACGCGCCGGTGCCGCAGCCCGCCTCGACCCGCTACCAATCGGTGAAGGGCTGGGACTACTTCTTCGGCTACGGCCGCCCGAACGCGGCGCGGCTGCTGCGCTTCATCGGCGTCGAGGGCCACCCGTCGCGGCCCGACCGCGAGTACCTGCCGCCCGGACCATACGGCGTCGGCGCCGACGCGCAGCTCACGGCCCAGGACCGGATCCCGCCCGAGGCCGACATCGAGTCGCCGCGCTTCTGGCAGCAGTACGCGTACCGGCTCGATGCGCTCGGCGGCACGACGCTCGTGCTGCCCGACGACCCGTCGAGCCCGGGCGAGATCGTGATCCACGGCCGCGCGGCCGCGAACCGCGTCACCGCCGCCGGCGGCAGCTTCGACTACGTCGTCGAGTACGCGCCGCACGTGCAGGGCCCCCTCTCGCCGCTCGCGCTCGCGCAGGCCTCGAGCACCTGCGGCAGCCCGAGCGGGGAGCGCTCGGGCGGGCCGTGGACCGAGGTCGCCTGCGTCACCGGCAACACCGCCGCCGTGTCGGGCGAGCTCGCGCGGATCGACGTCGACGACCTGATCCTCGCGCTCGCGACGGCGCCGAACCCGTTCACGCCGGCGACCGACCCGACCAGCGAGTTCCAGCCCGAGCGCTACGCGGTGCGGCTGCGCCTGCGCGTGATCGCGCACCCGGCCAACGCGGCCGACACGGTGAACAACGAGGCCGTGCACCAGAAGCAGATCGACGTGTACCCCGCCGCCGAGCTCGTGATGCGCAACGACCTCGGCGTGCCGCACCCGCCGGGCGGGCCGGCGGCGGTGCCCGGGATCGCGCTCTCGGACCTCCACGACGCCGACGCGCTCGGCCGCTACGCCGGCGGCGCGGGGTCGCCGTCGTACCACGACCTCGACGGCGACGGCGTCGACGAGCTGGTCCTGCCGGCGACCGACGGCGTCGTGCACGCCTACACCGACGTCGCGACCGGCGCCGAGCTGCCGGGCTGGCCGGTGACGGTCGACCCGCTCGACGGCGTCGCCGACCGCCTCGTCGGCGACGGGGCGACTCCGGTCGACAACGCGTACACGCGCGGCGACGTCGTCTCGGACGTCTACGGCGCGATCCTGCTCGGCAGCGCCGCGGTCGCCGACCTCGACGACGACGGCACGCTCGAGGTCGCCGTCGCCGACCTCGAGGGCAAGCTCTACGTCTGGGAGCACGACGGTGCGCGGCGGCCGGGCTTCCCGGTGTCGGTCGATCGCGCCGCGTTCTCGAAGCAGCCGGGCTGCTCGGCCGCGACCATCCCGGACTGCGACGACTACGAGCCCGGGCCGCCGAAGCGCCACCGCCTGTCGGCGCGCGACTGGGGCTTCAACTCGGCGCCGGCGATCGGCGACCTCGACGGCGACGCGACGACGCTCGAGATCGTGATCGGTGCGAACGACTCGCACGTCTACGCGTGGCGCCCCGACGGCACGCCGGTGCCGGGCTGGCCGGTCGTGCTGCGCGACCCGGCGAAGGTCGCGGCGATGGACCCGGTCTCGCACTTCTGGACCTACGCGCCCGGCGCCGGCGCGCACACCGGCGCGAAGATCCTCGTGTCGCCGGCGCTCGGCGACCTCGACGGCGACGGCGACCTCGAGGTCGTGATCCCGGTCAACGAGCAGTACGAGGAGCCGATGAACTCCGACGTCGTCGTCGACCCGATCCTCGGCGGCCTCGGCCAGAGCGGGCTCCTCGGCCCCGGCAACGTGCGGATCTACGCGCTGCACCACACCGGCACGCAGACTCCGGACACTGCGGCGACGGCCGCGACGCCGCACCTGCACGACCAGGCCTACGTCGACGGCTGGCCGGTGCCGATCGCCTTCCTCGCGCTCGACCTGTTGCCCTACGTCGGCGAGGGCAGCGACGGCCCGCCGGTGCTCGCCGACATCGACGGCGACGGCACGCTCGAGGTCGCGACCGCGTCGGCGGCCGGCCCCGGCTACCTGCTGCGCCACGACGGCAGCTCCTTCCTCGGCAACGGACCGACCGGCAACTACGTGACGCTCGACACCGACGCCTTCGGCCCGCTCTCGACCGCGGTCGTCCGCCCGAGCTTCATCGGCGTCGGCGCGCTCGCGTTCGGATCGCTCGACGCCGGCGCGCACCTCTCGGTCGCCGGCCCCGGCGCCGGGCTGCTGCGCCTGGTCGACATCGTGCTCGAGGCCGACCAGATCGGCGCGCAGGACAATCTCTCGATCTGGAACGCGACGACGGGCCTCTTCGAGCCGAACGCGCCGATCGTCGTCAACGACCTCCAGTTCTTCACGCAGCCGATCGTCGCCGACGTCGACGGCGACGGGCTCGCCGAGGTCGTGACCTCGACCGCGGTCGGCGACACCGTGGCCGCCGGGCTCGCCGACACGTCGCTGACGGCGCAGCGCCTGTTCACCGGCGGCTGGATCGTCGCGTCGGCCGCGCTCGGCGACGCACCGCTCGGCGCGGTCGACGACGGCATGCTCCAGCTCACCTACGTGACGCGCGAGGGCTACCTGCGCCTCGCGCCGACGCCGATCGCCGCCGGTAGCGCCGCGGCCTGCACCTCGCAGCAGGAGTGGCCCGAGTACGGCCACGACGCGCGCAACAGCCACAACTACGAGACCGACGCCGAGCGTCCCGGGCCGATCCGCGGCCTCGCGGGCTCGGTGGCGTCGGGCGGCGACGTCGAGCTGAGCTTCGTCGCGACCGGCGACGACCGCTTCTGCGGCAGCGCGGCCGCGTACCGCGTGCAGCTGCTCCCGGGCGCCGTCGCAGACCCCGCGTGGGTCCCCGGCGACCCCGACACGCTCGAGTCCGACGCGCCGCCGCTCGCGGCCGGCGAGAGCGAGGTGCTGTCGATCGGCGCGCTCGCGCCCGGCTCGTGGACCGTGCTCGTGCGCGCCTACGACGAGGCCGGCAACGGCTCGGCGGTCGCGTCGGCCGTCGTCGCGGTGCCCTGACGCGATCCCGGGCGGAGGAGACGATGCCCCGGCGAGACGACCGGCCCGGCGCCCCGCGCGCGCTGACGCGGCGCGGGTTCCTGCGCACCGGGCTCTACACGGGCGCGGCGGCGCTCTTGCCGTGGCGCAGCGGCCGCGCCGCGGGGCTCGGCGACCCGGCCTGGGGCGCCGCGGTCTTCGAGGCCGACTTCGCCGGCGCGGGCTGGGCGCCGTTCTCGGTCGAGGGCATCGCGCTGCGCGAGACCGACGGCGCGAGCGGCGTGCTCGTCGCGACGAGCGACGTGTATCCCTCCGACGGGCGCGCGATCGCGTTCGTCCGCGACCGGCGGTTGCGCGACGCGCGCGTCACGGCGCAGATGCAGGTCACCGGCCGCGAGGCCGGCCTCGTGCTGCGCCGCACCGGCCGGCGGCGCTACTACGCGGCGCTCTACCAGGCCGAGACCGGCCTGCTGTCGATCGTCGCGCGCAGCCCCGACGCCGAGGTCGTGCTCGCGCAGGCCGTGGTCCCGAGCCTCGGCAGCCCGTTCGC
>CAZQYK010000058.1:0-3275 GCA_964597285.1 uncultured Spirochaetales bacterium | reverse complement strand
GCGAGGTCCTTGAGCGCGCTGCGCGCCTCGACCTCGACGCGCACCGCGAAGGGCTCGCCGAAGCGCAGCAGCGGGGCGGGGCGGCCCGCCGCGTCGAGCACCTCGCAGCTCCGGATGCGCGCGAGCTCGCCGAGCTCGGCGCTCGCGCGCGGCCGGCTCGCGAGATCGGCCCCTGCGGCGTTGCCGCCGTCGAGCGAGCGCTCGAGGTGGAGTGCGACGGCCTCGGCCGGCGCCGCGTCGGCGACGATGCGTCCCTCGCGCAGCACCAGCGCGCGCGAGCACAGGCGCTGCACGGCAGCCAGGTTGTGGCTCACGAAGAGCACCGTGCGCCCGCGGCGCGTGACGTCGCTCATCGCGCCGAGGCACTTGCGCTGGAACGCCGCGTCGCCGACGGCGAGCACCTCGTCGACGATCAGGATCTCGGGCTCGACGTGTGCGGCGACGGCGAACGCGAGCCGCACGCGCATGCCCGACGAGTAGCGCTTGATCGGCGTGTCGAGGAAGGGGCCGACGTCGGCGAACGCGACGATCGCGTCGAGCTTGCGGTCGATCTCGGCCTTGCGCATGCCGAGGATCGCCGCGTTCAGGTAGACGTTCTCGCGGCCCGAGAGCTCGGGGTGGAAGCCGGTGCCGACCTCGAGCAGGCTCGCGACGCGGCCGCGGATCTCGGCGCGCCCGGCGCTCGGCTCGGTGATCCGCGACAGGATCTTCAGCAGCGTGCTCTTGCCGGCGCCATTGGGCCCGATGATCGCGAGCGCCTCGCCGCGCCGCGCGCGGAAGGTCGCGTCGCGCAGCGCCCAGAACGCCGGCCGGCCGGCCACCCGGTAGCGCTTGCCGAGGCCGCGGACGTCGATCGCGGTGTCGTCCATCCTGCCCGGCTCATCGGCGCGCCGGGGCGCGGGCTGAAAGGCCTCAGCCCCGGCAGCCGGGCACCCGATGAGGCCGGAATGGCAGAGGAAACGGGGGCCGGCGCGGCCGGCTGGACCGTGATCGAGCCGCGCCGCGGCCTCGGCGCGGTCGACTGGGCCGAGCTGTGGCGCTACCGCGAGCTGGTCGGCTTCCTCGCGCTGCGCGACCTGCGGGTGCGCTACAAGCAGTCGCTGCTCGGCGCGTCGTGGGCGGTGCTCCAGCCGCTGCTGACGATGGTCGCGTTCACGCTGCTCTTCGGCGCGCTGCTCGGCCGCGACCGGCTGCCGGCGCCCGACGGCGTCCCGTACGCGGTCTCGACCTTCTGCGCGCTCGTGCCGTGGCAGCTCTTCGCGACCGCGCTCGCGACGTCGGCGAACAGCCTCGTGAACAACCAGGCGCTCGTGACGAAGGTCTACTTCCCGCGCCTCGTCGCGCCGCTCGCGCCGATCCTCGCCGCGCTCGTCGACTTCGCGATCGCGTTCGCGGTGCTCGTCGGGATGATGCTCGTCGCGGGGCTGTCGATCGGGTGGAAGGTCGCGCTGGTGCCGGCCTTCGTCGCGCTCGCCGCCGGCGCGGCGTTCGCTCTCTCGACGTGGCTCGCGGCGCTGAACGCGCTCTACCGCGACGTGCGCCACGCGGTGCCGTTCGCGATCCAGCTCGGGATGTTCGCGAGCCCGGTGGTCTACACGAGCGCGAGCGTCCTCGCCGGCCGCCCGGAGTGGGTGCGCCATCTCTACGCGGCGAACCCGATGGCGGGCGCGATCGAGGGCTTCCGCTGGGCGCTGCTCGGCGCGCCGCCGCCCGACCCGGTCGGCCTAGCGGCCAGCGCCGCCGCGGTCGCCGCCGTCGGCTGGGCCGGCCTCCACTTCTTCCGAATCGTCGAGCGCCGCCTCCCCGACCTCATCTAACGGCGGGTCGGCCGCCGAATCGGCCGCCGGGGGCTCGCCGATCCAGATCGGGCTCGACCACGCGGCGCCGCCGTCGCGCTGGAGGACGCGGACGTAGACGTACTCGCCGGCTGCGAGGTCCGGGATCTCGCGCTCGAGCTGCGCCTCGAGGCGGCCGTCGAGCAGGACGCCGTCGGCGAGCGCGCCGCTGCGCACCAGCTCGACGCTCTCGAGCCCGGTCTCGCCGACGACGTGCACGAAGAGCCGCTCGCTGCGCGCCTCGCCGGGCGCCCGCGGCAGCGTCGCGCCCATGCCGTGGCCGCCGAGCGCGGTGCGCAGCAGGATCCGCGCGCCGTTGGTCGCGTAGACGCGGCGCTCGCGCAGCGCGTCGAGCACCGCGTCACGCGTGAGCTCGTCGGCGACGATCGCCGCGAGGCCGCCCTCGGCCGCGTCGACGCGGTAGTCGCCCGGATGGCCGTCGTGGCGGTCGCCGCTGCCGACGAAGCCGAGGCGGAAGCCGCGGTCGAGCGCGTCGCGCACCCAGTGGCCGTCGATCGCGTCGTAGATCGGGCCGGGCGTGTCGGCGGCCTCGCTGCTGCCGTGCACCGACACGATCTCGACGACCGGCTCGAAGCGCGGGTCCGGCGCGACGCTCCAGTCGACGGCGACCGGCCCGCCGGCCGGGTGGTGCGCAATCGTCAGCGCCGACGCGCCGGTGCGCGCGGTCCAGCGCGCGAGCGCGTCCCACAGATCACCGGGCGCGTCGCTGCCGGGCGCGACCGAGTCGACGAGCGCGCCCTGGTCGCCCGAGAAGAGCACGTGCCGGTGACCGTGGATCCAGCTCGTCCACTCGAAGCCGAGCAGCGTGACGAAGCGCCCGGGGTCGTGGAAGCGCTGCGTCTGAGCGCGGATCTCGCTCCACAGCTCCGGCGCGTCGACGAGCGGGCGGATCCCCCAGTGGTCGTGGTCGGTCAGCGCGACGACGTCGAGCGCGCTGACGTCGCGCGCGTAGACGAAGTAGTCCTCGGGCACTCCGGTGCCGTCGGAGAAGTTCGAGTGGCCGTGCAGGTCGCCCCACAGCACGCGCGGGCCCTCGGCGCTCGCGACCATCGGGTTCGCGTAGGCGGCGAGCGGCGGGCCCCCGTCGCACGCGAGCGTGGCCTCGAGCCGGTAGACGCCGGGCTCGACCACGCGCGCCTCGACCGCGCGGCGGCCCGCGTCGGACGCGCCAAAGGGAACGCGCTCCGGCAGCACGAGCCCTTCGGGCGGGTCGACGAACTCCGCCTCGCCCTCGCACGCGACGCCGGTGTTCGCGGCGGCGTCGAGCACCGCGAGCACGACGCGCACCGTCTCGCCGGGGCGCGCGACCGTCGGCACCCGCAGCGCGAGCTCGGCCGGCGGACCCGCGCGCACGTCGATCGCCGGCGGGTCGGGCAGGAAGCGGCGCGTGCCGTCGCCGTCGCCGTCGACGGCGATCCA
>CAZQYK010000057.1:0-7638 GCA_964597285.1 uncultured Spirochaetales bacterium | reverse complement strand
TCGCGCTGTCGCGCTCGCGCGGCCAGCTGTGGAGCCGGCTCGCCGACCCGTCCGGCTTCGCCGAGCTGACCACCTGAGGAGGACCGCGATGTTCCGCAGCCTGCTCGCAGCCCTGTTCGTGCTCGCGTCACTCGCGCCGCTCGCCGCGTCGGCGCAGGAGCCCGGCGGCGACGTGCCGGTGCCGGTCGACCTGATGGCGGTGCTGAAGCTGCGCGGCAAGCCGTGCCAGAGCATCGAGAGCTGGGAGCGCCAGGGCGAGTCCGACTACCTCGTGCGCTGCTCCGACGGCCCGCGCTACCGCATCCACGTCGACGCCGAGGGCCGCGTCTCGGTCGAGGAGCAGTAGGGGCCCTACGGAACGGGGCCCTCGTAGCCGAGCCGCTCCTGGAGCCGGCGCATGCCGGAGAGCCAGCGATCGTAGTCGTCGGCCTTGCGCTCGAGGTAGGTCGCGACCTCGGGGTGCGGCAGGATCAGGAAGCTCTCGCGTGCGAGCCCGTCGACGACCGCGGCGGCGACGTCCTCGGGCTCGAGCATGCGGTCGACCCGCGCCGCGCCGACGCCGACGTCGCCGACCTTCGCACCGGCGTCGGTCATCGCGGTGCGCACGGCCTGGGGACAGAGCACCGACACGCGGATGCCGCGGTCGCCGTAGGTGATCGCGAGCCACTCGGCGAGGCCCACCGCGGCGTGCTTCGTGACGCCGTACGGCGCCGAGCCGATCTGGTTCAGCAGGCCGGCGGCCGACGCCGTCGTCAGCAGATAGCCCTCGCCGCGCTCGAGCATCGACGGCAGCACCGCGCGCGCGGCGTAGACGTGCGACATCACGTTGATCTTCCAGATGCGCTCCCAGTCGGCGTCGGGCGCCTCGACGCCGCCGGTGACCGCGATGCCGGCGTTCGCGCAGAACAGGTCGATCGGGCCGTAGGCCTCCTCGGCGCGCGCGACGAGCGCGCGGACGTCGGCCTCGCGCGCGACGTCGCCGGGCGCGGCGAGGCCCTTCACCTCGGCGGCCACCGCCTCGCAGCCGGCCGCGTCGAGGTCCGCGACGACGACCCCGCGCGCGCCGTCGGCGGCGAAGCGCCGCGCGAGCGCGCGCCCGATGCCGCTCGCCCCCCCGGTCACGACCACGTGCCTGCCTTCGACTCGCATGGGCCCTCCGCTCGCGCGCCGCCACCGCGCTCGCCCCCATCGTCGCATGCTGCAGCGTTCCAGCGCCAGCGGAGCTCCGCGAGGGGAGCCGACCGATCGTCCGGCGGATCCGGCGCAGCGGCGCACCTCGGGCCGGCAACGCGCGCGCAGCTCACCGGCGACTGCGCCGGCCGCGCTCCGCCCTGCTGCCTTCGGCGATCAACTTCCGCGGCCTCCCGGCCGATACGGGGTCGATCTCGGAGGCGGATCTCGGAGGCGGTCTTCACGCCATGTCGCTCACCCATCGATCCCGCGGCGCCGGCCGCCGGGACGGCGTCACGCTCATCGAGCTGATGGTCGTGCTCGGCATCGCGGCGCTGCTGATCGCGATCACCGTGCCGAACATCATCCGCTGGCAGCGCGACCAGCGCGTCAAGAGCGCTGCGCGCGAGGTCGCCGACGTTCTGATGCTCGCGCGCGCCGAGGCCGCGCGCACCGGCAGCCGCCACGTCGTGTTCTACGGCCCGCCCGGGACGACCGATCCGGCCGGCGCCGCGATCACCGACGGCACGGATCCGGTGCCGTTGATGGTGCTCGACGACGGCGCGCCGACCGTCGCGAACTGCCACATCGACGCCGGCGAGGGGCGCCGCTTCATCGAGCCGGTCGAGGACGTCGGCTGGGGCGTGTCGAAGGCGACGGTGCGCGCGCCGAACGACGTCGGCGGCGCGGCGTTCTCGCCGCCGCAGGCGAGCGGCGGCACCAGCGCCAACCCGACGAACAACGCGGTGCCGTGGTTCGTGTTCCGCCCCGACGGCGTGCCGGTGCCCTTCCAGGGGACGGTCGCCAGCTGCGGCACGATCGGACAGACCGCGCAGGGCGGCGCGGCGCTCTACCTGACCAACGGAACGCGCGACTACGCGGTGGTCGTGTCGCCGATGGGCGGCGTGCGCGTCCACGTCTGGCAGGAGCACGCGGGGCAGTGGTCGCCGTGAGCGGCAGGGTCCGCCGCATCCGCCGCGTGCGCCGCAGCGATGGCTTCACGCTGCTCGAGGTGATGCTCGCGCTGACGCTGCTCGGCATCGGCCTGCTCTCGCTGGCCGCGATGCAGCTGATCGCACTCGACTACGGCAGCCGCGGCCGCCATCAGACGCAGGCGGCCGCCGTCGCCGAGGCCCAGATGGAAGGGCTGATGCGTCGCCGCTGGACGAACCTCGCGCCGACCGGCGGCTGGACCGCGCCGATCACGCAGGACAACGTGATGCAGGGCGGGGTCGAGCAGAGCTACGACGTCTCGTGGCGCATCGCCGACGCCGACGCCGGCCGCACGCGCACGATCGACGTCCTCGTCGAGTGGGACGAGCCGAGCCGGCCGAACCGCCGCTACGCGCTCTCGAGCATGCGCTTCAACCACGAGGGTCTCTAGGCGATGCGGCGTGAGATGCGGCGCGCGGGATTCACGCTGATCGAGATGATGGCCGTGATCGCGATCTTCGGTCTCGTCGCGGTGTACGTCGGGCGCATCCTCACCGTCAACGAGCGCGCGTACCACACCGTCGAGCAGACCAGCGAGTCGCAGCAGAACCTGCGCCTGTTCGGCGAGCTGATCGAGGACGACGTCCGCCACGCCGGCATGATGGTGCCGCGCGAGGCGGCGGTCTGCGGGCTCGACAACACGAACGGACCCGACATCCTCTACGTCAGCGACGCCGCGGCGATCGACCCACAGGACGACTTCACGCCCTACAGCGGGGTCGGGATCACGAACGCGTCGAACCTGAGCGTCGGGTCGGCGCAGACGCTGAACCTGACCTCGCTGATCGTCGAGCCGGCGCCGCCGAGCCGTCCGGCCTACGACACCAACGGCGACGGAAACCCCGACAGCGACTTCCGCGTGGGCGCGGGCGTCATCGTCGCCGACAGCTCGGATGCGTCTCGCGGCACTGCGTGCGGCCGCATCACGAACGTCGACCTCGCGAGCGACCGCATCACCGTCGTCGCGGTCACCAACCTCGGCGGCACCGCGACGCCGAACCTGGTCGCCGTGCCGGCCAACGAGTACCGGATCAACGGAAACACCTTCGAGTGGAACGGCGTGGCACTCGCCCAGGGCATCGAGGACTTCCAGGTCGGCTACCTGTTCGACTTCGACGGCGACAACGTCATCCAGGCGGGCGAGCGGCGCGGCGACGGCACCGGCGCGAACTACGACTCGGCGAACCAGACCGCCGCCGACGCGCGCGAGCTGCTCGTCGGCCTCGTGTCGCGCACCCGCCGCCCCGACGCCGCCTTCACCGGGCGTCCCGAGGCGCTGCTGAACCGCACCGCCTCGCTCGCGACCGACGGCTTTCGCCGCCGCACGCACGAGACGCGCATCCGGCTGCGCAACCTGGCGGCGAGGATCGACTGATGCGCGAGACTCCCCACGTCGGAGCGTCGAGAGGGCGAGAGCAGGGCGTCGCGCTGCTCGCATCGGTGCTGCTGCTGCTGATGCTCGCGTCGATCGGCCTCGCGTCGCTGAACGTCGTCGAGAAGGATCAGCAGGTCGCTGGATACCTGAACCGCAAGGCGATTGCGCTGCAGGCGGCCGACGCCGGCGTCGCGAAGGCGCTCGAGACGATGGACGCGACCGGCACGCCGACCGTGCCGGCGACGACCCTCGGCGACAGCGCGCTCTACCCGGGCGGCCGGCCCTCGTACCGCGCCGACCCGCAGTCGGCCGACCCGATCGAGGACGTCGGCGTCGGGCCGGCTCTGGGCTTCGGGCTGCAGATCGGCTCGAACGCCGCGCCGGCGTTCCAGGTCCGTTACTGGAAGATCCGCGTGCAGGGCGAGGCGCCCGGCGGCTCGATCGCACGCGTCGAAGTGTTGACCGGATCGCTCGTCGCGAACTGACGGGCGCGAACGAGATCACCTGATTCGGGCGGAACCCGAACAGGAGGACGACATGAGCCACCAGCACCCCTCCGCAGCTCGCACGGCGCTCGCCGCGCTCGCGCTGGCGCTCGGCCTCCCGGCCGTCGGCTCGGCCGAGACCGTCGACGACATCTTCCTGCTGACGACGAGCGTCGCGCCGAACGTCCTGCTGATCTTCGACAACTCGTACCGGATGCGGGAGATCGAGTGGCACCCGGCCTTCGACCCGACGGTGCCGGCGACCTGCTCCGCATTCAACCCGAACGTCGTCTACTCCTCGGCCAGCTTCGGCAACACGGAGACCCGCTGCGCCAAGACGCGCAAGATCTTCAAGCCGCTGTCGCCGACGCTCTACGACGGCCGCTACCTGAACTGGTACTTCAGCCCGGCGGCCGACCCGTACATCACCGAGATCGAGACGGCGAAGGCGACCTCGATCGGCTGCGGCAAGGCGGGCGGCGGCAAGAAGTTCGAGGACCTGTACCGCCGCACGCGCAACGAGGCCTCGCGCCACGTGCTGATCGACGTGCTCTGCCTCGCCGAGCCGAAGGGCCTGCGCTTCGGCATGGCGACCTTCCGCACGCCGGCCGACGTCGACGGCGTCGACCCCAACGGCGGCTACGTCGGGATCGAGATCGCTCGCAACCAGCCGAGCCACGCGGCGAACATGGAGGCCCACATCAGCAACCTGAAGAACGACAACTGGGCCCCGATCTCGGAGTCGATCTTCCAGCTCTACACCTACCTGATGCCGCGCACCGTCGCCGACCTCCCGACCGGCCAGGACGGCGTCACGAAGTTCCCGGCCTACAACTACGACAAGAACGGCAACTTCAACACCGGGCCGACGATGCTGGGCGATCCGGTGCAGTACGCGTGCCAGAAGAACTACATCATCCTCGTGACCGGCGGGCTCGGGTCGCGCGACGACTTCGACCAGGACCCGGCCTCGACCGCGCAGGGCTTCGCGAACTTCGCGTCGCTGATCGGCGACTACCACGCCGACGGCGAGATCGAGGATCCTGGCGCCGCGAACGAGGAGACCTTCTACCTCGACGACATCGCGAAGTGGATGCAGGACGGCGACCTGCGACCCGACTACCCCGACGACCAGAGCGTCGACCTCTACACGATCGGCTTCGGCACGACGCCCGCGTACGACGCGTACCTGCAGCGCGCCGCCGACCTCGGCAACGGCCTCTTCTTCCACGCCCAGGACGGCGAGGAGCTGTCGGTGGCGCTGGTCGCGGCGCTGAACGACATCGTCGAGAAGGCGCGCTCGTTCACCGCCGCCACCGTTCCGTCGGCGCGCACGGCGGACGGCGGAGACTTCTACAACTCCTTCTTCCTGCCGTCGGGCAACACCGCGTTCTGGCAGGGCCACCTGCGCGCGTGGCACTTCAGCGCCGCGGGCGAGATCCTCGACCAGAACGGCGACTGCGCGCTCGTCGACCCCGACGGCGGCGGCGAGTGCAACAACGGCCCGTTCGAGGTGGTCTGCCAGACGGGCCAGACGAGCGGCTGCGTCGTCCCGTTCTGGGACGCCGGCGAGCAGATCCCGCCGCCGGGCGACACGAACGGCGCCGGAACGCGCCAGCTCTACACCTCGAAGCTGGACGCCAGCGCGCCGCCGGCGCCGGTGCGCACCGTCCTCGACCAGAACCTGTCCGCCGCGGACATGAAGATCGCGACCTTCACCGCGGCGCCGGACCCGGCGCCGAACTCGCCGCAATACCTCTTGAAGGGCAGCAACGCGCTGAACGCCGAGGGTCTCGCCGACGAGGTCGTGGCCTACGCGCGCGGCTGCTTCTTCGGCACCGGCGTGTCGGCGAACGTCTCGGTCGTGAACCCCTGCGACCCGCGGCCGTGGCTGCTCGGCGACATCTTCCACTCCGACCCGATCGTCGTACGCAACCCGCCGGACCGGAACCTCGGGACGGCGTACACGACCTTCCGCGCGGCGTACCTCGAGCGCGACCGGGTGATCTTCACCGGCACCAACGGCGGCTTCCTCGAGGCCTTCGACGCCGGGAGCTGGGACTCCGTCAGCCAGACCTACGACGAGGGCACCGGTGCGGAGCACTTCGGCTTCATGCCCTGGGAGCCGCGCACGAAGATCAAGAACCAGCCGATCGACGACCCGGCCGACCGCACGCACTACGTCGACGGCGCGCCGCAGGTCTCCGACGCGTGGCTCTACGCCTCGCCGACCAACGGCGTGCAGGCGGCGGCCGACTGGCGCACCGTGCTCGTCGGCGGTCTCCGCGAGGGCGGGCGCCACTACTACGCGCTCGACGTCACGAACCCGTCGAACGACGCCGCGGCGCCGGCCGGCAACCTGCCGTACCCGGGCCTGATGTGGGAGTTCCCGAACGAGAACGACTTCAACTCGGGCGCGGGCGACTACCTGAACATGGGGCAGACCTGGGGCCAGGCCGTGATCACGCGGGTGCGCGTCAAGGTCGGCGCGAACACGAACGGGGGCCAGGGCTTCGAGCGCTGGGTGGCGATCGTCACCGGCGGCTACGACCTGACGAGCGACCCGAACCCCTCGCCGGTCGATACGACGTCCTACGCGGCAGCGTCGACGAAGGGCCGCGGCATCTACGCGATCGACCTGAAGACCGGCAAGGTGCTCGCGCAGCAGAAGCTCGCCGCCGGCGCGCCGCAGAACGGCATGCTCTACTCGATCGCGTCGACGCCCGCGGTGCTCGACCTGAACGCCGACGGCTACGCCGACGTGGTCTACGTCGGCGACCTCGGCGGCAACGTCTGGAAGTGGGTGATCGGTTCGATGGGCGAGGACCGTGTCAACGACGGTTCGGGCCTGCGCACGCAGCCGAGCTGGAAGTTCATGAAGTTCTTCCAGGCGCCGACGACGACCTTCTCCGGCGACACCTACTACAAGAACTTCTTCCAGCCGTTGGCAGCCGCGTACGTCGGCAACAAGCTGTGGCTCGCGTTCGGCAGCGGCGAGCGCGCGGCGATCGGGTACAAGGGCGCGTCGGGGCGCGACGAGAACAACCGCTTCTACGCGATCACCGACCCCGACCCGTACGGGGTGCAGGCGACGCCGCCGCCGGTCGTGACCGAGGCGAATCTCACGGACATCACGACGGTCGGCACGCCGGTGAGCTCGCCGCGCGGCTACTACTTCAAGGTCGACGACGGCGAGAAGTTCGTGACCTCGACGGTGATCTTCGCCGGCAAGGTGATCACGGCCTCGTTCACGCCGTCACAGCTCCAGGCCGGCGACCCGGGCTTCGACCCGTGCACGCAGCGCGGCAGCGGCGAGCTGTACATCTTCGACCTGGCGTCGGGCACCGGCGCGTTCGTCGACGGCGGCGGCAACGAGACGCGCTCGGTGAACATCGGCTCGGGCCTGCCGACCGACCCGAAGGTCTCGGTCGGCGTCGGCGGCTCGGACAACAAGGTCGTGATCCAGAAGAGCGGCACCGACATCGAGATCCTCGACACCGACGACGTGGACTTCGGCCGGGGGATCATCCTCTGGCGCGAGCTGCGCTAGCGCCGGGCCGAGGCCGAGCAGGAGCAGGGGAGGGGGGACCATGCGACTCGCGGCGATCGGGGGGG
>CAZQYK010000056.1:0-2964 GCA_964597285.1 uncultured Spirochaetales bacterium | reverse complement strand
GAAGTGTTTGACCGGGCGCTGGTAGCCGTGATCGCGGTCGTGTTTTATCCGGTCCGCGGGGTGGAAGCGCGCTTGCCCCTCCTGGGGGGCGGCGCGCTCGGCGTGCGCGCTCGACTCGGCGAGGTCGGCGAAGAGCACGGTGACGTGCTTGCGCTCGCCCTCGATCGCCGACTTCTGGCCGAGGATGCGCTCGGCGAGGTGGCGGGGCGTGTACTCGCGCGGGTCGCGCGCGCGCTCGGGCGACGGGGCCGCGGCGGCCGGCGCGTCGGTGAGCGGCGCGCCGCACGCGTTGCAGAAGCGTGCGCCGACCGGGTTCTCGTGCCCACACGCCGCGCACGCGAGCGGAAGCGCGGCTCCGCACCCGTTGCAGAAGCGCGCGGCCTCGGGGTTCTCCTGTCCGCATCCCCCGCAGCGCATGGCGGCATTCTAGGGCGACGCGCCGAGGGCGCGCTGTGCCGGTTCAGCGGCGGCGGCGGCCCGCGGCGGCGAGGCCGGTGAGCCCGAGCGCCAGCAGCGCGGCGCTGGCCGGCTCCGGCACCGCGTCGATGTTGAAGACGCTCGTGATGCCCGCCGAGTCGCCCGGCGAGAGGTCGAAGCGGATGCGGATCGCGATGCTCGCGTTCGCCTGCGGGCCGATCTCGGGTGCGTTCGGGAACACACCGAAGTCGTCGCTGTCCGACGTGGAGCAGAAGGCCGCGGCGCAGGTGAGCGTGTAGCCGACGCCGGCGTCCGGGAGGAGCTGTCGCACGACCGAGGCGTCGATCAGCGCGCGGTAGATCGGGTCGCCGGCGTCGTCGAGCGTCGCCGAGCCGGTCGTGTTCGTCAGCGTGATCCCGATCGAGCCGCTCATCGCGGTCTGCGGCCCGGTCACGACCACCGGCGAGGTCACGGTGACGTCGAAGGTCATCACGCCGGCCGAGTTGTTCGTCACGTTGAAGTTGTTCGTGACGAAGGGATCGGTGTCGTAGCTCGAGCTCCAGCTGTTCACCGTGAACAGGCCGTGTCCAGGCGTGAAGCCCGAGTTGCTGCAGCTCCCCGACTTGCCGTCGCTGCTCTCGCTGCAGCTGGTCGCCGCGTGCGAGAGCAGGTCGATGCTCCCGCTGCCCGGATCCTGGATCCAGTCGAGGGCCGCTCCGACGAGCGGAACCGCCGTGGCGGGCGACGCGATGGCCCAAGCCGATGCGATCGCGAGCAGCGTTCGGGTGCGCAGCAGCACGGGTACAGCCCCCTTCTCCGCGAGGGTTCCTTGTACCACGCGCCCGTGCGCGAGATCAACGAAAAACGAGTGGGGCTCTTTGCCCCCGAGCGGACCCGGCGCGAGCCGCGCTCGCGCCGGGGGCCCCGAAAGCGCCCTAGTCGAGTTCGTCCATGCCGCCCATGCCGCCGCCCATGCCGGCGTGGCCGTGCGACTCCTTCTTCGGCTTCTCGGCGATGATCGCCTCGGTCGTCAGCAGCAGACCGGCGACGCTGGCCGCATTCTGCAGCGCGCTGCGCACGACCTTGGTCGGGTCGATCACGCCTTGCTTCAGCAGGTCGCCGTAGTCCTCGGTGGCCGCGTTGAAGCCGTTGGCTCCCTTCAGCCCCTTGACCTTGTCGACGACGATCGAGCCCTCGATGCCGGCGTTCTCGGCGATGCGGCGCAGCGGCTCCTCGACCGCGCGGCGCACGATCGCGACGCCGGCGTGCTGGTCGGCCGGCAGGCCGTCCTCGACGCCGTCGAGCGCCTGCTGCGCGCGCAGCAGCGCGACGCCGCCGCCGGCGACGATGCCCTCCTCGACGGCCGCACGCGTCGCGTGCAGCGCGTCCTCGACGCGCGCCTTCTTCTCCTTCATCTCGGCCTCGGTCGCCGCGCCCACCTTCACGACCGCGACGCCGCCGGCGAGCTTCGCGAGCCGCTCCTGGAGCTTCTCGCGGTCGTAGTCGGAGGTGGTGTCCTCGATCTGCTGGCGGATCTCGTTGCAGCGCGCCTCGATGGCCTTCTTGCTGCCCGCGCCCTCGATGATCGTCGTGTTGTCCTTGTCGATGACGACCTTCTTCGCGCGCCCGAGGTCCTTCAGCTGCACGTTCTCGAGCTTCAGGCCGAGCTCCTCGGCGATCACCTGGCCGCCGGTCAGGACCGCCATGTCCTGGAGCATCGCCTTGCGGCGGTCGCCGAAGCCGGGGGCCTTGACGCACGCGGCCTGCAGCGTGCCGCGGATCTTGTTGACGACGAAGGTCGCGAGCGCCTCGCCCTCGACGTCCTCGGCGACGAGCACGAGCGGCTGGCCCTGCCGCGCCACCTGCTCGAGCACCGGGAGCAGGTCCTTCATGTTCGAGACCTTCTTCTCGTGCAGCAGGATCAGCGCGTCCTCGAGCACGGCCTCCATGCGCTCGGAGTTCGTCACGAAGTAGGGCGAGAGGTAGCCGCGGTCGAACTGCATGCCTTCGACGACCTCGAGCGTGCTCTCCATCGACTTCGCCTCTTCGACGGTGATCACGCCTTCCTTGCCCACCTTCTCCATCGCCTCGGCGAGCATGCGGCCGATCGTCGCGTCGCCGTTGGCCGACACGGTGCCGACCTGCGCGATCTCCTCGGAGTCGCGGGTCGACTTCGACTGCTTGCCGAGGTTCTCGACGATCGCCTCGACCGCCTTCTCGATGCCCCGCTTCAGGTCCATCGGATTGTGGCCCGCGGCGACGAGCTTCGAGCCCTCGCGGAAGATCGCCTGCGCGAGCACGGTGGCGGTGGTGGTGCCGTCGCCGGCGACGTCGGAGGTCTTGCTCGCGACCTCCTTCACCATCTGCGCGCCCATGTTCTCGAGCCTGTCCTCGAGCTCGATCTCCTTGGCGACGGTGACGCCGTCCTTGGTCACCGTCGGCGAGCCCCAGCTCTTCTCGATCAGGACGTTGCGACCCTTCGGGCCGAGCGTCACGCGGACGGCGTTCGCGAGCGTATCGACCCCGCGCAGGATCTTCGCGCGGGCG
>CAZQYK010000055.1:0-3838 GCA_964597285.1 uncultured Spirochaetales bacterium | reverse complement strand
GACGTCGCGGCGGGGCTCGGCGCGGCCGCGGCCGGCTGCCGGGGCGCGGGACCGGCCGAGCGCGCCAGCGCGGAGGCGGCGGCGAACACGGCGGCGTTGATGCCGGCGGCGATCCAGATCGTCGGGCGCAGGCCGACGGTCGGAAGCAGCACGAAGGCCGCCACCAGCGTGCCGGCGACCGCGCCCGCGGTGTTCACTGCGTACAGCACGCCGATCCGGCTCGCGAGCTCGCTGTCGCTGCGCACCGCGTGCCGCACCAGCAGCGGCAGCGTCGCGCCCATCATCGCGGTGGGCACCATCACGATCGCGAACGAGCACGCGGTGTAGAAGAGCGCGGCGAGCAGGCCGCCCGATTCGGGCAGCTCGGCGAGGCCGCCGAAGAGCGCCACGTAGAGGCTGCGCGACGCGCGGATCGCGAGCGGGATCGCCAGCGCCGCCAGCGCGATGCCGAGCTCGAGCAGGCCGTAGACGAGCACCGGGCGCGTGATGCGGTGCGCGAAACGCGCCGCCAGCGCTGCGCCGGCAGCGAGACCGGCCATGTAGGCCGCCAGCACGGTCGCGATCGCGAGGCTCGAGGTGCCGAAGACGAACGAGAACTCGCGCGTCCAGGCCGTCTCGTAGACGAGCCCCGCCAGGCCCGACAGGAAGAAGCACAGCAACAGCAGCGCGTAGCTCGGGTCGGGTCGCATGGGCGCGTAGTCTACATCGGCCCTTCGCCGCGCCAGCGGCCCTCGGCGCGGCGCACGCGACGCTGCGCGCGATGCCGAGCGCCGGCAGCAGCGACGACAGCGCCGCCGCGCCGCCGACGAACACCAGCGTCTGCAGCGCCCCGCGACGGCGGAAGCCGGGTCAGGCGCCGACCCCGGCGCCCGTCTCCAGCGCGTCGAGGCTCGCGTAGGTCGCCGACAGGAGGCGCGTCGCGCGCACGTCGCCGAGCACGCCGAGCTGCATCTGGTTCATCGCGTAGCCGAACGCGAGCCCGTTCGCCGGGTCGGCGAAGCCGAGCGAGCCGCCGGCGCCGGGGTGGCCGAACGCGCCGTCCGGCAGGTCCTCGCCGAGCGTCGGCGGCAGCATGAAGCCGAGGCCGAAGTGGGTCGGCAGCGCGAGCACGCGGTCGGGGCCCTGCACCTGCGACGCCGCGGCGGCGGCGACCGTCTCGGGCGCGAGCAGCCGCACGCCGTCGATCTCGCCGATCGCGGCCGCGTAGATCCGCGCGAGCGCGCGCGCCGTGCCGATGCCGTTCGACGACGGCATCTCGGCTGCGTGCAGCGCGCGATCGTTCCACATCGGACCGTACGAGAAGAGGTTCGACGGACCGGAGAGCGCGCGACCTAGCAGTGTGTCGGGCCCCATGAAGCGCTCGCGCAGCTCGCGCTGCGCCGGGTCGGCGGGCTCGGGCGCCGGATAGAGCTTCGCGACGCGCGGCTCCTCGCGCTCCGGCAGACCGATCCAGAAGTCCGCGCCGAGGGGGCCCGCGACCTCGTCGCGCAGCAGCGCGCCGAGCGTGCGTCCGGTGGCGCGCCGCACGGGCTCGCCGAGGATCCAGCCGAAGGTGCGCACGTGGTAGCCGTGCGCGCCGCCGGGCTCCCAGTTCGGCGCCTGCGCGGCGATCGCCGCGCAGACCGGGTGCCACGCGATCACCACGTCGAGCGTCAGGTCGCCGTCGACCGCGGCGAGCCCGGCGCGGTGCGTCAGCACGTCGCGCAGCGTGACCTTCTCCTTGCCGTTCGCGGCGAACTCGGGCCAGTGGCGAGCGACCGGCTCGTCGAGCGCGAGCGCGCCGCGCTCGACCAGGCGGTGCACGAGCAGCGCGCTGACGCCCTTCGTCGACGAGAACACGAGCGCCGCCGTGTCGCGCTCCCACGGCCGGCCGGCCTCGCGGTCGGCCCAGCCGCCCCAGACGTCGACGACGACGCGCCCGCGGTGGACGACGCAGCAGGCCGCGCCGACCTCCTCCTCGGCGAGGTTGCGCGCGAAGGCCTCGCGCACCCAGTCGAAGCCGGGCGCCCAGGCCCCGTGCACCTCCACCATGCGGCGATTCTCGGCGCGCGGCGCGGCGCCGGTCAAGCCCGCGCTCGCCGTCCGCGCGGCGCCGGTCGAGCCCGGGTGATATCGTCGCGCGGGCCGCTCGCGGCGGCGAAGGGGAGGGGGCATGAGCGACAACCCGTACTCGCCGCCGTCGGCCCGGCTCGGAGGCCCGTCGACCGGCGCGGAGCGGGCGGGCCTCGGCGACTTCGACGTCGGGCGCGCGCTCTCGGACGCGTGGGCCAACACCTGGGAGAACTTCCCGCTCTGGCTCGGCGCCGGGCTCGTCTGGGGGCTCGCGCTCTTCGCGTCGGCGGCGACCGTCGTCGGCCTGATCCTGTGGCCGGCGCTGATCTGGGGCGGCACCTGGTTCGTGCTGCGCCTGCACGACGGCGGCGCCGAGTTCGGCGACGTCTTCGCCGGCTTCTCGCGCTTCGGCGAGTCGTTCGGCGCGCTCGTCGCGCTGATCCTCGCGCTCCTCGGCCTGTCGATCGCCGCGTCGGCGGTGCAGTTCCTCGGCGCCGCGGTCGGCAGCGACCTGCTCGCGGTCGTCGGCTACCTGATCTCGATCGCGTTCAACCTGATCGTGATGCCGCGGCTGTACTTCGCGTTCTTCTACGTCGTCGACCAGGGCGAGTCGGGCATCGACGCGCTGCGCCGCGCCTGGGCCGAGACCGAAGCCTGCAAGTGGAAGTGCGTGCTGCTCGCGCTGCTCGCGTACCCGATCATGTTCGCCGGGCTGCTGCTGCTGCTCGTCGGCGTCATCCCGGCGATGATGATCTGGTACCTGATGTACACCTCGGCCTACCGGCAGATCGCGGGGAAGCCGGGGGAGGTCTGAGTGCAAGCGAGCGAAGCGAGCGCGCAGCGAGGCGAAGCCGAGCGGAGTCGAACAGTGGCATCCGCGGAATCAGCGGCAACGAACCCCGAAGCCGGGTTCCTTCACAGGCTCTGAGGCCGCGCGTTGTCCGCTGAGCCGCTCGACGCCGTCCACCGCGTCGAGACGCCCGAGGGCGTGCGGCTCGCGCTGCGCCCGGCCGGCCCCGTCGCGCGCGGACTCGCGTGGGGCATCGACGTCTCGGTGCGCGGCTCGGCGTACACCGCGGTCGCGTTCGCGCTCTTCCCGGTGCTCGGGGCGCGCATCGCGGGGCCCCTCTTCATGCTCGCGATCTTCGCGATCGAGTGGGGCTACCCGGTGCTCTTCGAGGTGCTGCGCGCCGGACAGACGCCGGGCAAGCAGGCCGTCGGCCTCCGCGTCGTGCACGACGACGGCACGCCGGTGTCGTGGGCGAGCTCGATCCTGCGCAACCTGCTGCTGCTCGCCGACGTGATGCCGGGCACCTACCTCGCGGCGCTCGCGTCGATGCTCGCGAGCCCGGAGTTCCGCCGCCTCGGCGACCGCGCCGCCGGCACGCTCGTCGTGCACGCCGGCGACGCGGCCGCGGCGGCCGGCGCCGGCGTGCCGGCCGACGCGCAGCCGCAGGCGCCGCCCTTCGCGCTCGACGTCGACGAGCAGCGCGCGGTGATCGCGTTCGCCGAGCGCGCCGCGCGCCTCTCGCCCGAACGCGCCGACGAGCTCGCCGCACTCGCGGCGCCGCTCGCCGGACGCGAGCCGCCGCGCGAGCGGCTGCTGCGGATCGCCGCCTGGCTCGTCGGCCGGCGCGCCGCGACATGAGACAGGAGGCCTTCGAGCGCGCGCACGAGCGCGAGTGGGCGGCGTTCGAGGCGCTGCTCGACGGCGGCGAGGAGGCCCACCCGCTCGCGTTCCCGGCGCGCTACCGCGCCGTCTGCCGCGACCTCGCGCTCGCGAGCG
>CAZQYK010000054.1:0-3163 GCA_964597285.1 uncultured Spirochaetales bacterium | reverse complement strand
GCGTCGCCTCGAGCATCGCGCCTTCGCGCCCGCCGCCGCACAGCACGCGCGCGCCGGCCGCGCGCGCCGCGTCGATCCAGCCGTGCAGCCGCGCGGCCTCCTTCTCGGAGATCATCGGCCCGATGGTGGTCTCCTCGCGCTTCGGGTCGCCCATCTCGAGCGCGCGCGTCGCCGCGACGATCCGCTCGCGGAAGCCCTCGTAGACGGCCTCGTGCACGAGCACGCGCTGCACGCCGATGCAGCTCTGGCCCGACTGGTAGAACGCGCCGAAGGCGATCCGCTCGACCGCGTCGTCGAGATCGGCGTCGGCGTCGACGACGACCGCCGCGTTGCCGCCGAGCTCGAGGACGACCTTCTTCTTGCCGGCGCGCGCCTTGAGCTCCCAGCCGACGTCGGGCGAGCCGGTGAACGAGAGCAGCTTCAGGCGCTCGTCGGTCGTGAAGAGGTCGGCGCCGTCGCGGCGCGCCGGCAGGATCGAGAACGCGCCCGGCGGCAGGTCGGTCTCGGCGAGCACCTCGCCGATGATCAGCGCGCCGACCGGCGTCAGGCTCGCCGGCTTCAGCACGAAGGGGCAGCCGACCGCGAGCGCAGGCGCCACCTTGTGCGCCGCGAGGTTCAGCGGGAAGTTGAAGGGCGAGATGAACGAGCACGGGCCGATCGGCACGCGCCGCCACATGCCGCGGTAGCCCTTCGCGCGCGGGCTGATGTCGAGCGGCAGCACCTCGCCGGTGATCCGCACCGACTCCTCGGCAGCGACGCGGAAGGTGTCGACCAGGCGCCCGACCTCGCCGCGGCTGTCGCGGATCGGCTTGCCGGCCTCGACGCACAAGGCCCGCGCGAGCTCGTCGGCGCGCTCCTCGAAGCGCCGCACGCAGTGCGTCAGCACGCGCTGGCGCTCGTAGGCCGCCATCTCCGCCATCGCGTCGCGCGCGTCGGCGGCGAGCCCGATCGCGCGCGCGATCGTCTCCGGGTCGGCCAGCGGCACGCGCGTCGCGACCTCGCCGGTGTACTTGTCGACGACCTCGAGATCCTGGTTCGGGCTCTCGGCGCGCCCGCCGAGGTAGAGGGGATAGGTCTTCTCGAGCACGGTTCCTCCGGGCCCGCTCAGAGCGGGCACGCGATGTTGCCGAGCCGCTCGGTCAACAGCGCGTTCTCGCGGTAGTCGATCGGGATCACGACGAGGCTCGGCCCCGGCTCCGCGAAGGCCGCCTCGAGCGCCGGCCGCAGCTCGCGGCTGCGCTCGACGCGGTGCCCGTGCCAGCGGAACGCGCGCGCGAGCGCGACGAAGTCGGGGTTGCCGAACGAGAGGTCGGTGTGGCGGCCGAACTCGTTCTGCTGCTTCCACGCGATCAGGCCGTGGGCGCCGTCCTCCCAGACGAGGATCACGAGGTCGCTCCTCAGCCGGGTGGCGGTCTCCATCTCCTGCACGTTCATCAGGAAGCCGGCGTCGCCGCAGATGCCGAGCACCCGGCGGCCCGGCAGCGCGCGCGCGGCGGCGATCGCGCCGGGCAGCGCGAAGCCCATCGAGCAGAAGCCGTTCGGGATCAGGCAGGTGTTCGGCTCGTCGCACTGGTAGTAGCGCCCGATCCACATCTTGTGCGCGCCGACGTCCGAGAGCAGCACGTCGCCCGGACCGAGCACCTCGCGCGCGTCCCACAGCGCCTTCTGCGGCCGGATTCGGCCCTCCGTGTCGTCGTCCTTGTGCGCCGCGAACTCGGCGAGCATCGCGCTGCGCAGCCCGGCGTGGCGGCTGCGGTCGAAGCGCAGCCCCGGCTGCGCCGCGAGGCGCTCGTTCAGCATCCACAGCGTGTGCGCGAGGTCGCCGACCACCTCGACGTCGACGCGGTAGTGCTCGTCGACCTCGGCGGGCAGGAAGTCGACGTGCACGATGCGCTTGTCGCCGCGCGGGTTCCAGAGCTTCGGGTGGTACTCGACCATGTCGTAGCCGAGCGTGATCACGAGGTCGGCGGCGTCGATCTCGCAGGCCACCTGGTCGCGCGCCTGGAGCCCGATCGTGAACAGGCAGGCCGGGTCGTGGCGGTCGACGCAGCCCTTGGCCATGAAGGTGCTGATCACGCCGACGCCGCTGCGCCGGGCGAAGTGGCGCAGCTGGCGGCTAGCGCGCCGGCGGATCGCGCCGTTGCCGGCGAGCACGAGCGGGCGCTTCGCCTCGGCCAGTGCGGCGAACGCGCGGTCGACGATCTTGTCGTCGGGCACCGCGCGTCGCACGCGCTCGGGCGGGATCGGCGCGGTGCCGGCCTCGCGGCGGGCGATGTCCTCGGGCAGCTCGATCAGCGCGGCGCCGGGCTTCTCGGCGGTCGCGAGCTTGAAGGCCTTGCGCACGACCTCGGGGATGTTGTCGGGGTGGATCAGCGACTGCGCCCACTTCGTCGCCGGGCGCATCATCGCGACGACGTCCATGTGCTGATGGCTCTCCTTGTGCTGGCGCTCGGTGTCGGCCTGGCCGGTGATCGCGACCAGCGGCGCGCGGTCCATGTTCGCGTCGGCGACGCCGGTGATCAGGTTCGTCGCGCCCGGACCGAGCGTCGCGAGGCAGACGCCGGCCTCGCCGGTGAGCCGCCCGATCACCTCGGCCATGAACGCGGCGCCCTGCTCGTGGCGCGTCAGCACGAACTCGATCGGCGAGTCCTCGAGCGACAGCATCAGGTCGGCGTTCTCCTCGCCCGGCACGCCGAAGATCTGCGTCACGCCCTCGGCCTCGAGACAGCGCACGAAGAGATCCGATGCCTTCAAGCCGCCCTCCTGACGCGCGCGCGGCGCGGCGACGCGAGGGTACGCCGCCGCGCGCGATCACGCCGGAGCGTCGCCGAGCGCCTCGACGCGGCCGCTGCGCAGCCACCAGATCTCGAAGCGCGCGTCGCCGCCGAGCGCGTCGGCGACGGCGCGGCAGTAGAGCGCGCCCTGGCGCGCATATCGCGCGCGGCACGCGGCGTCGGGCTCGGCGTCGGTCTTGTAGTCGGCGACGACCCAGCGCCCGTCGTCGGGGTCGCGGTAGAGCAGGTCGATCGCGCCGCTCGCGAAGCCGGCCGGCGCCGCGTCGGGCAGCGGCAGCAGCAGCGGCAGCTCGCGCGCGACGACGCGCGGCGCGAGCGCGCGCAGCCGCGCCGCGAGCGGCCCGGCGCCGAGCGCGTCCCACAGCGCG
>CAZQYK010000053.1:0-10255 GCA_964597285.1 uncultured Spirochaetales bacterium | reverse complement strand
CGAGCGGCAGGCCCTCCTCGAGGATGAAGGCCAGCGACAGCGCGACCGGCTCGGCGCCGGCGACCGCGAGGTCGTTGACGGTGCCGTTCACCGCGAGCTCGCCGATGTCGCCGCCGGGGAAGAAGATCGGCGTCACGACGTAGGAGTCGGTCGTGAACGCGAGACGGCCGTCGCCGAAGTGCATCACCGCCGAGTCGTCGAGGCGCTCGAGCAGCGGGTTGCGGAACGCCGGCAGCACGAGGTTCTCGATCAGCTGCGAGGTGAGCTTGCCGCCGCTGCCATGCGCGAGCAGAACCTCGCTCGCGCCGGAGAGCGGAATCGGACAGCTGCCGAAGGGCTGGGAGTCAGAGGACATCGTCTTCTCCGAGCACCACGTGCACCGCGTCCCAGAGCTGGTGCAGCAGGGCGGTGTGGGTCTCCTGGATGCGGTGGATCGACCACGACGGGACCGTGAAGCAGTGGTCGCAGTGCGGGGGCATGCGGCCGCCGTCGCGGCCGGCGAAGCCGATCGTCAGCAGCTCCAGCTCGTGCGCGCGCTTCAGCGCGCGGTTGACGTTCGACGACGCGCCGGAGGTCGAGATGCCGAGCACCGCGTCGCCCGGGCGCGCGAGCAGCTCGAGCTGCTCGACGAAGACGAGCGCGAAGTCGCGGTCGTTGCCGATCGCCGTCAGCGTCGGCGCGTCGCCGACCAGCGCGTGCGCCGAGAACGCGCGGCGCTTCTCGACGATCGGGTGCACGAACTCGACCGCGACGTGCTGCGCGTCGCACGCCGAGCCGCCGTTGCCGAGCGTCCACAGCCGGCCGCCGTCGCGCAGCCGCACGGCGAGCGCGCGCGCACAGCGCTCGAGCTCGTCGGCGTTCGCCTCGAAGAACGCGACGCTCGTCTCGGCGCTCTCGCGCGCCTTGCGCAGGATCGACGCGCGCAGCTCGGGCTCGGCGCGCGACGCGATCTCGGCGCGGCTCACGGCGCGCCCGCCGCCGCGCGCCGGGCCGACGCCCCACTCGCCGCGCGGCGCACGTCGCCCCCCTCGTCGACGCGTCCGTACTGGTAGTAGGCCGCGCAGGCGCCTTCGGCCGACACCATCGTCGCGCCGAGCGGGCGCTGCGGCGTGCACTCGCGGCCGAAGGCCGGGCAGTCGCAGGGCTTGCGCAGGCCGCGCAGCACGAGCCCGCTGATGCAGACCTCGGACTCCTGCGTCGCGATCGCCTCGACCTCGAACAGCCGCTCGGCGTCGTGGTCGCGGTACTCCCAGCGGATCCGGTAGCCGGACTTCGGGATCGAGCCGACGCCGCGCCACTTGCGGTCGGCGACCTCGAACACCTCGTCGATCACGTCGCGCGCCGGCGCGTTGCCGTCGCGCGCCACGGCGCGCGCGTAGGCGTTCTCGACCTCGGCGCGGCCCTGCTCGAGCTGCTGCACGGCGCGCAGCACGCCGTCGAGCAGGTCGACCGGCTCGAAGCCGGTGATCACGATCGGCACGCGGTAGCGCGCCGACAGCGCCTCGTACTCGCGCGTGCCCATCACCGCGCAGACGTGGCCGGGCCCGAGGAAGGCCTGCACGCGGTTGGCCTCGGCCTGCAGGATCGCCGCGATCGCCGGCGGCACGAGCACGTGCGAGAGCAGCATCGAGAAGTTCGAGACGCCGAGGCGGCGCGCCTGGTGCAGCGCCATCGCGTTCGCCGGCGCGGTGGTCTCGAAGCCGATGCCGAAGAAGACGACGCGTCGCTCCGGGTTCTCGCGCGCGATGCGCAGCGCGTCGAGCGGCGAGTAGACGACGCGCACGTCGGCGCCGCGGCTGCGCAGCGTCAGCAGGTCGCCCTGCGAGCCCGGCACGCGCAGCATGTCGCCGAAGGAGGTGAAGATCACACCCGGCTGCACCGCGATCGCGTGCGCCTTGTCGATCATCTCGAGCGAGGTGACGCAGACCGGGCAGCCCGGGCCGTGCACGAGCTCGACGTTCTCGGGCAGCAGCCGGTCGATCCCGTAGCGGACGATCGAGTGCGTCTGGCCGCCGCAGACCTCCATCAGCACCCACGGCCGCGTCGCGGTCTCCCCGATGTGCGCGGCGAGGCGCCGCGCGACGTCGGCGTCGCGGTACTCGTCGAGGTACTTCACGGCCCGCTCTCCCCGGCCGCGCCGTCGGCGGTGAGCTCGTCGGTCTGGCCGAGCGCCTCGAGCACGGCCCACGAGCGCTCGGCCTCCTCGCGGTCGATGCGCGAGATCGCGAAGCCGACGTGCACGAGCACGTAGTCGCCGGCCTCGGCCTCGGGCACGTAGTCGAGGCAGACCTCGCGCGTGATGCCGGCGAAGCGCACGGTCCCCATCCGCAGGCCCGCGTCCTCGCGGGTCGCGACGAGCTCTCCGGGGATCCCGAGACACATGCTGCGCTACTCCTCCTCGCGCTGCGCGACGACGACGCAGCGCACGCGCACCTGCGGGTGCACCTTCAGCAGCAGGATCTTCGGCGGGTCGAGGCCGAAGTCGCGCACGTCGAAGACGTGCTCGCCCTCGATCTCGAGCGTGCGCTCGTCGCGTTGACGCACGTCGACCTCGGTGTCGACGCTGCGCGTGACGCCGTGCAGCCGCAGCTCGGCGTCGATCACGTAGCGGTTCGGAGCGGAGGTCCTCTGGATGCGCTTCACGGTTCCGACGACGCGCGGGTACTTGCGCGACTCGAGCCGCCGCTCGATCTCGCGGTCGTAGAGTCGGGTTGCGGTCCGCATCAGGTCGACGGTGATCTCGACCACCGCGGTCGGCGCGACGTCGGGATCGAGACCCCCCCCGGCGACCACGGCCTCCAACGAGCCCTCGAGCCCGGCCGTGTCGACGCGGATCGGGTGCAAGGTCGAACGGGCCTCCGCCGCGAGCCGCGAGCGCTGCGGCAGGATCTGGTAGCGGGCCAAAGGGCTCCTCCCGGCGGGCGCGATCACATCTTCCGGATCTTCAGGTAGCGCGCGACGTCGGGCAGCGATCTGACGACGACCGCTCCCACCCCGATCAGAAGCGCGGTGGTGATGAGCTTCCCCATGACGCTAAGCCTCCCTGTGTTGCTCCGACGGAGCCTCGGACCCGGGGAACGCGGGGGCGCCCTCGCACTCCCGCTCGATCAACTCTCGCACGACCCCGACCGCCACGTCGACCGCGGCGGCGACCACCGGCGAGAGACCCATGCGCTCGCCCAGGTCGGCCGGCTCGCAGCCGACGACGCGCACCCGCGGCGGCGCCCCGCCGAGCTCGGCGACGGTCGCGAGCAGCGCGACGGGGTCCATCGAGTGCGCGTCGACGAGGAAGCCGGCCTCGCGGCGCTCGTCGGCGTCGGCGCCGCCGAGCTCGGGCTCGAGCACGAAGACCGTGCCCGGCGCCTCGCCGGCCGGCGCGGCGTCGACGAGGATCAGCGTGTCCCAGCCCTCGAGCAGCTCGTAGGCGAGGTGCACGCCGCGGATGCCGAAGTCCTCGACCCGGACACGAGCGGGCAGCGGCGCGCCGGCGAGCCGCCGCACGACCTCGACGCCGAACGCGTCGTCGCCGAGGAAGACGTTGCCGACGCCGGCGACCAGCACGCGGCGGCTCATCGCGCGGCCTCGTGCGGCGCGGCCCGCGGCGGCGGGGGCGCATCGGGCGCCGCGGCTTCGAGCGGCTCGACCTCGTCGGTCGCGAAGTAGAGGTAGCGGCCGTGCCAGCGCTGAAGCTCGGCGGCCGGGTCGTCCTCGACCGTGACCGCGAGGTAGGGCCGGTCGTCGACGTCGAGGAACACGCCCTCGACGAGGCCGATGCGCCCCTCGAAGAACATGTCCTGTGCGTCGGCGCGGCGCGGTCCGGGGCGCAGCCGCACGCGGCTGCCACGCGCCACCTTCGCGCCGGCGATCTCGACCGCGTCGGTCGACGGCGAGACCGACGCGTAGGGCGCCGGGTTCCACCACGGCACCTCCGCCTCCGGCGGCTCCGGCGCGTCCGCGACCCGCCCGAAGCAGCGGATCGCGCCGTGCAGCCGCGCGAGGTCGTCGCCGTCGAGCGCGTCGACGCGGTCGATGATCGCCGCCGCGCGCGGATCGGTCGCGCGCGCCTCGCGCTTCTCCTCGTCGGTCAGCGTCATCGTGCGCAGCGTCAGGATCTCGTCGATCTCGGTCGCGTCGTAGAGGTCGCCGACGCTCTCGGGCGCGACGGCCGGATGGTCGGGCAGGAGGATCGGCGACGACAGCACGAGCCGGCGGTCGCCCTCGGGGCCCGCCATCACCGGCCAGGTGCCGACGTTCGGGCAGTCGGCGGCGGCCGCCGCCGCCCAGTCGGGCGGGTCGAGCAGCGACACGAACTCGGCGCCGTCGAGCGCGAGCAGCGTGTGGGTGCCGACCATGAAGTGGCCGAGCGCGCGCTCGCGCGGCCCGTCGGCCGGCACGCCGGCGGTCGCGTTCGCGACGCGGATGCGCAGCTGCAGCAGCGGCTGCGCCGCGTCGAGACGCGGCAGCGAGATCTCGATCCGGCCCGCGAGCGGCCGCAGCTCGCGGACGACGCGGCCCGCCGCGGCGCCGTCGGCGCCGCGGATCGGCTCCTCGCTGCGGCGGCCTTCGAACGCGAAGCAGCGCTCGACCGGCTCGGCGCCGTCCGGGTCGATCTCGAGCTCGAAGTCGACCGCGCGCTCGATCCCCTCGTCGAAGCTCGTCCACAGCGCGCCGCCCGCGTCGAGCGTCTCGACGGCGTAAAACGCGCCGTCGCGGGCCTCTTCGACCCGGCGGCTCAGCACGTGCAGGAAGCGCACGCGGCCGACCAGGCGCGCGCGCGCGCCGGGCCGCACGAGGCACGCGGTCTGCGCCCACCACGCCTCGCCGCCGCCGCCCTCCGACCACGCGCGCGGCGTCAGCACGCCGAACTGCCAGCGCAGCCGGTTCTTGCGCGCCGACGCGCGGTACGGGTACAGCACGTAGCCCTCGTAGAGCACCGCGTCGGCGACCTTCTGCGCGCGCTCGAAGCTCCGGCTCACGCGGCGTTCTCCCCGTTCTCGTCGTCGGGCTCGCCGACCAGCTCGCGGATCAGCGCGTCGAGCGTCTCGCGCTCCAGGCGCAGCCAGCCCTGGTTCGGGTAGTAGCGGTCCATCAGCTCGCGCCACTGCCGCACCGGCAGCCGGAAGCGCGCCTCGCACGACCACGGCACCTGGCTCACCCGCAGCCCTGCGTCGTCGGCGCCGAACACGGTGCCGCTGAAGAGCAGCAGCAACGGGATCTCGCCGTCGTCGAGCGAGTGCAGGTACTTCGCCGCCGTCACCTCGAAGTCGTAGCTGCACGGCACGGCGAGGTCGAACTCGCCGGCGCCGCTGAAGCCGTGCACCTGCGTCGCGACGTGGGTCCACAGGAAGGGGCGCAGCGTCTCGCCCCAGCGCGCGGTCGAGCCGAAGAGCTCCTCGAGGCGCGCCTCTTCGGCCGGCGCGTAGCGGCGCCGCTGCGCCTCGATGCGGATCTGGCACGAGAGCGCGATCGAGCGCACCGTCGCGCCGTCCGGCGCTTCGACCGCCACGTGCAGCACGAGCGTCGGCACCGCCGCGTAGGGCTCCGCGCGGGCCCCGGCGACCGAGAAGCGCAGCTCGTTCATTGGACTCCGTTCTCCTCCGGCTCACTGCGCGCCTCCGGCTTGCTCATTGGACTCGGCTCGCTCACGGCGCGCTCCCGGCCGGCCTCTCGACGCTGCGCGCCCGGACGCGCTCGAAGAAGCCGCGGATCGCCGCGTGCGCCTCCTCGCCGCCGTCGAAGCCGCGCCAGGTGCGCCGCACGATGCCGGTCAGCTCGTAGCAGGTGTCGATCGGCGCGAGCAGGCAGTCGAAGCCGTCGCGCTCGCGCGGGCCCCAGACGAGCAGCGCCTCGACGTCGGGCTCGAGCCCGCCGAGGATCGGGTTCTCGGCCTCGAGCTCGCGCCACTCCTCGAGCGGCAGCAGCGACTCGGTCGCGCCGGCGGGGCTCGGGTAGAACGCGGCGATGCGGCCCAGCGCCGAGTTGTGGAAGAAGAACGCGATGCGCACCGGGATCTGGAACTCCTCCCAGCGCGCCTCGGAGAGCTGGAAGTCGGGCACGAAGACGCTGCGCTCGGGCACCGCGCGGAAGCGGCCCCGGGCGGCGCCCTGCTGCGTGAAGAGCAGCGTGCACGCCCGGCAGGTGCACAAGAGGCTCCGGCTCTCGACGTTGACGACGTGGCCGTGGAAGTCGGCGATCGGCGTGGCGCACATCTCGCAGCGCTCCTCGCCGTCGCTGCGCTCGCCGCGCTCGCGCAGGCCGCGCAGCGCGCGCAGCCCCGGCCTCGCGCCGCGGCGCAGCGCCGCGAGGCCGCCTGTTTCGACTACGTTCGCCTGCGGCTCACTGCGCGCCTCCGGCTTGCTCACGCTCAACTCGCCGCTCCGGCGAGCGCGACGTCGACGCCGGCGTCGCCCTCGAGCAGCGGCACCGGACCGAGCTGGAGGGCGCCGGCGCCGAGCCCGCGCCCGGCGCGCCGCAGGTCGTAGCGCGCGTCGCAGGCCGGGCACGCGAGCACGCCGTCGTCGAGCGCGCCGGCGCCGAGCCCGGCGCCGCAGCCCGGGCAGCCGTCGCGGTACGCGTACGAGCGGCCGTCGAGCCGGCACAGCACGAGCCGCGCACCGTCGACCTCGCGCACCTCGAGCGCGGCCGCCGCGTCGGCGGCCGGAGCCTCGACGCGCACCCACTGCGTCGGCGCGGCCGCCTCGCCGTTCGGGCGCGGCGCCTCTCGTGTCACGTTCTCGACGTCGATGCGCTCGACCTCGGGCGCGAGGTCGCGGATCGCGCCCTCGACGGCGAGCTTGACGGTCAGCGCCGACGACGGGCAGCCGTCGCAGCTCCCCTTCATGCGGAGACTCACCGCGCCGGCCTCGGCGTCGACCGCGAGCAGCTCGACGTCGCCGCCGTGGGAGTCGAGGTACGGGCGCACGCGCGCGAGCGCCTTGCCGACGCGCGTCGCGAGGTCGTCGGGGTGGAGGTCGTGGAGCAGCAGCAGCGCGGCGAAGCGCTCGTCCTCGGCGAGCCGGCCCGCGAGACGCGCGCCCTCGTCGCCGGCCCCGAAGAGCAGCGCCATCGCGCTCCCGAGGCCGCCGCGGTGCAGGTCGAGCACGGCGCGCAGCAGCTCCTCGACCCGGCTCCACGCCGGGGGGCTCACCATGCCGCGCACCTCTTCGAGCAGCCCCTCGATCCGGTCGCCGCCGGGCTCCGCTCCCGTCGCTCTCGCCATGCGCGGCCCTCAGATGCCGCCGAGCGCAGCGGGCGAGTGCATCTTCCTCAGCATCCGCCCCCGCCCGAGGTACATGTGCACGCCGCAGGGCAGGCACGGGTCGAAGCTGCGGACCGTGCGCATGATGTCGATGCCCTTGAAGCGGTCCTGCGGGTTCTCCTCGAAGATCGGCGTGCCCTGCACCGCGTCCTCGTACGGCCCGGGCGTCCCGAACTTGTCGCGCGGGTTCGCGTTCCACGGCGTCGGCGGGTACGGGTGGTAGTTCGCGATCTTCCCACCCCGGATCACGACGTGGTGGCTCAGCACGCCGCGCACCGCCTCGGTGAAGCCGCAGCCGATCGCCTCGTCGGGCACCTGGAAGGGCTCCCAGGTCTTCGTGTTGCCGGCGCGCAGCTCGGCGAGCGCCTGCTCCATGAAGTAGAGCGCCGCCGCGCAGGCATAGGCCTGGAAGTAGGTGCGCGCGCGGTCGCGCTCGATCGTGTTCGACCACTTCGGGATCTTCCATTCGAAGCTCACCGGGCCTCGGGTCGCGCTCTTCGGCAGGTTGATCTTCACGCTCTTGCCGGTGGCCTCGATGTAGCCGTTCGTCGGCCGTTCGGGGCTCCCGACCAGGCCCGCGAGCGCCGTCGCCCACAGCCGCGCGATCGGGCCGCCGCCGGTGTCGAGCGCCAGGTGGTCCTTGCCGTCGTACCAGCGCGGCGACATCACCCAGCTGTAGTTGCCGTCGAAGTCGCGCTTCTGCGGCCGCGGCAGCGTGTGCTGGTTCCACGGATGCGTGCGGTCGACCGGGTTCCCGAGCGGGTCGTTCTTGACGAAGATCTCCTGCCCCTCCCAGTCGTCGTAGAACGAGTGGCCGAGCAGGATGCGGATGCCGAGGTTGATCTCGACGAGGTCGGTCGTCACGAGCTTGCCGTCGACGACGACACCCGGCGTGACGAACATCTTCCGTCCCCACTCGGTCATGTCGCGGTAGCGGAAGTTGCAGGCCTCCGGGTCCTGGAACGAGCCCCAGCAGTTCAGCAGGATGCGGCGCTTGCCGACCTCCTCGTAGCCCGGCAACGCGTCGTAGAAGAAGTCGAACAGGTCGTCGTGCATCGGCACGCAGCGCTTCAGGAACTCGACGTAGCGCATCAGCCGCGTCAGGTAGTCGGTGAAGAGCTGCACCGTCGCCGTCGTGCCGACGCCGCCCGGGTAGAGCGTCGACGGGTGGACGTGGCGGCCCTCCATCAGGCAGAACATCTCGCGCGTCCAGCGGCTCACCTGCAGCGCCTCGCGGTAGAACTCGCCCTCGAGCGGATTGCAGGCGCGCATGATGTCGCCGATCGTCTTGTAGCCGTGGTCCTTCGCGTGCGGCGCCTCGGTCTTGTTCGCGCGCTCGAGCACGCCCGGATTGGTCTCCTTGACCATCCGCTCGCAGAAGTCGACCGCGACCAGATTCTCCTGGAAGAGGTTGTGGTCGAACATGTACTCGGCGGCCTCGCCGAGGTTGATGATCCACTCGCCGATGTGCGGCGGCTTGACGCCGTAGGCCATGTTCTGCGCGTAGCACGAGCAGGTGGCGTGGTTGTCGCCACAGATCCCGCAGATGCGACTCGTGATGAAGTGCGAGTCGCGCGGGTCCTTGCCCTTCATGAAGATGCTGTAGCCGCGGAAGATCGACGAGGTGCTGTGGCACTCGGCCACCTGCTTCTTGCCGAAGTCGATCTTCGTGTAGATCCCGAGGCTACCGACGATCCGCGTGACCGGATCCCAGTTCATCTCGACGAGGTTGCTGGCCATGGGTGCTTTCCTCTGCCTCCTTCGATCACCAGTTCGGGCGGTAGCCGGTCGTCAGGTTGCGACCGGGGTGCCGCCAGCTGGGCTCCTCGTCCATCGTCTTCGCCGTGATGTCGCGCAGTGCGCGGATCGTTCCGCCGACGAAACGGCTCGTCGCGGTCGACACCTTGCTGCCCAGGGGCTCGTCCATGAAGGGCATGAACTTGTCCGGGAAGCCCGGCATCGTGCATCCGATGCAGATTCCGCCGACGTTCGGGCAGCCGCCGACGCCGCCGATCCAGCCGCGTTTCGGCACGTTGCACTTCACGACCGGGCCGTAGCATCCGAGCTTGACGATGCACTTCGGCGAGCCGTACTCGGTCGCAAAGTCGCCCTGCTCGTAGTAGCCCGCGCGGTCGCAGCCCTCGTGCACGGTCGCCCCGAACAGCCACTGCGGGCGCAGCTGGTCGTCGAGCGGGATCATCGGCGCCGCGCCGGCCGCCTGGTAGAGCAGGTAGAGGATCGTCTCGGAGAGGTTGTCGGGGTGGATCGGGCAGCCGGGCACGCAGACGATCGGGAGCCCGGCCTTCGACTTCCAGTCCCAGCCGAGGAAGTCGGGCACGCCCATCGCGCCGGTGGGGTTGCCCTCCATCGCGTGGATGCCGCCGTAGGTGGCGCAGGTGCCGACCGCGAGCACCGCGAGCGCCTTCGGCGCGAGCCGCTCGAGCCACTCGCTCGTCGTCATCGGCTGGGTGTCGCGGCCGCCGCCCTCGACGCGATTGCCCATCGCGGCCCAGTACCCCTCCTTCTTGATGTTCTCGTTCGGGATCGAGCCCTCGACGACGAGCACGAAGGGATCGAGCTCGTCGCGGTCCGCCTTCCAGAACCACTTCATGAAGTCGTCGCCGGTGTCGTAGTCGATCAGCAGCCAGTGGACCTCGACCTTCGGGAGCCCCGGCAGGGTTCCCATGACGATGTCCTCGATGCTGGGCTGCATCGCGGCCGTCAGCGCGACGGAGTCGCCGTCGCAGCCGAGCCCGGAGTTCAGCCACAGGATGTGGACCGGCGGTGCATCTGCCATCTCACTCTCCCTCGCTGGGGTTCGCGCGTCGCAGTGCAGAGACCGTGCCGGGCTCCGATCGGTCGAGGGCCTCGCGAAATCGTGCACTTGCGCGCGTGGCTGCCGGTCGGCGGAGACGCGCGGATGCGACATCGCGCGACACTCGAACATGGACTGCGAAGCCCGTCTTCGGCGACCTGGAATGCAGTAGGTGATCGATT
>CAZQYK010000052.1:0-14438 GCA_964597285.1 uncultured Spirochaetales bacterium | reverse complement strand
CCGTGACGCCGTCCTTGGTCACCGTCGGCGAGCCGAAACTCTTCTCGATCACCACGTTGCGGCCCTTCGGCCCGAGCGTCACCCGCACCGCATTGGCGAGCTGGTCGACGCCGCTCAGCATCTTCGCGCGCGCGTCCTGGTCGAATCGGATCTCTTTTGCCATCGGTTACTCCATGATCCCGAGGATGTCGTCCTCGCGAATGATGATGTGCTCGTCGCCTTCCACGTGGACCTCGGTTCCGGCGTACTTGCTGAAGAGCACGCGGTCGCCCCTCTTCACGTCCAGGGGCAGGACCTTGCCGTCCTCGCACACCTTGCCCTTGCCCACCGCGACCACCTTGCCCTCGCTGGGCTTCTCCTTCGCGGTATCGGGAATGATGATCCCGCCCTTCGTCTTCTCCTCCTCGTCGATGCGCTTGACGAGAATCCGGTCCTGCAGCGGACGGATTTTCATGGCCTCTCCTTCGCCGGCGGCGCGGCCGCCCGGTTGGCTGGATTCCGGGGGCGCCGTCCTCGTTCGAGGTCCGCCGAGCGGAGAAAGAGGAGACGGCGCCGAGGTTTTGGCACTCGTACCCCACGAGTGCCAAAACGGGCCCGGAATGTAGCCACGGGCGGTCGCCTGGCAACCGATCCGCACGCCCGGCGACGCCGAATTCCGGCCCTCCGGCGGCCCGTCGGGCCCGCCGCTTGACTTTCGCCTGGGTTTCGCGACGCTCCGACCGTGGCGCTCACCCGACGACAGCGCGAGATCTACGACTTCATCCGCGGCTTCGTCGCCGACCAGGGCTACTCGCCGAGCCTCGAGGAGATCGGCGCCGCGTTCGGGCTCTCGTCGGTCGCGACCGTCCACAAGCACGTCCAGCACCTCGTCGAGAAGGGCTTCCTGCGCAAGGCCTGGAACCGCTCGCGCTCGGTCGAGCCGGTCGGGGAGCCGGGCGGCGCGACGGTCTCGGTGCCGCTGCTCGGCACCGTCGCCGCCGGCGCGCCGATCGAGGCGATCGAGATCGAGGAGCGGCTCGACGTCCCGGCCCACCTCGTGCCGCGGGGCCGCGACTGCTTCGCGCTGCGCGTTCGCGGCGACTCGATGATCGACGAGCAGATCCGAGACGGCGACGTCGTCGTCGTCGAGTCGCGCCCCGAGGCGCGCGACGGCGAGACGGTGGTCGCGCTGGTGCGGGGCCACGACGCGACGCTGAAGAAGCTCTACCGCCGCGGAGCCCGCGTGCGGCTCCAGCCCGCGAACCCGACGATGGGCCCGATCGACCTGCCGGCGGCCGACGTCGAGGTGCGCGGCGTCGTGCGCGGCCTGGTGCGCACGTATTGATCGAGGCAGATCGCGCTCCCGCGGGGCGTCGGTTAGCCTGGAATCGTGTCGGTCGACTCCTCCCCCAGCGTCCGCCTCACCCGTGCGATCGAGTTCTCGACCTCGCTCCGCTACTGGAACGCCGCGCTCTCGGAGGCCGAGAACCGCGCCGCGTTCGGCCGCAAGGCGGGGCCGCACGGCCACAACTACCGGCTCGAGGTGACGCTCGTAGGCCCGCCCGACGCGCGCACCGGCATGGTGATCGACCTCAAGGACCTCCAGGAGCTGCTCGAGCGCGAGGTGATGGCGCGCTTCGACCACCGCGACCTGAACCGCGACACGCCGTACTTCGACAAGCAGCCGCCGACGCCCGAGAACCTCGCGCGCGTGATCCACGACCTGCTGCGCGCCGCGCTGCCGCCGGGCCTGCTGTACGGAATCCGCCTCTACGAGGACCCCGACACCTTCGTCGAGATCCGCGAGGGCACGCCGTGATCGCGCTGACGCGGCGCTACCGCTTCCCCGCCGCGCACGTGCTGCGCCATCCGGCGCTCTCGGACGCCGAGAACGAGCGCGTGTACGGCAAGTGCGCGAACCCGGCCGGTCACGGTCACGACTACGGCCTCGAGATCACCGTGACCGGAGAGGTCGACCCGCGCACCGGTCGGCTCGTCGACCGCGAGCGCCTCGACGCGCTCGTCGCCGAGCGCGTGCTCGAGCGCTTCGGCCACGGCCTGCTGAACGACGACCCCGCCTTCGCCGAGCACGTGCCCACCGCGGAGAACATCGCGCTCGCGATCGAGGCCGAGCTCGGGCCGGCGCTGGCCGCGCACGCGGGCGCGCGCCTCGTGCGGGTGCGCGTCGAGGAGACCCGCAAGAACGCCTTCGAAACCGGAGAGGCCCGATGAGCGACCCTAGCGACGATCCGATCGAACCCCTGGTGTCGTCGATACTGAAGGAGATCGGCGAGGACCCCGGGCGCAACGGCCTCGAGCGCACTCCGATCCGCGTCGCGAAGGCGATGCGCTACCTGACGTCCGGCTACGGCCAGAACCCGCGCGAGATCCTCAACGGCGCGCTCTTCGACGTCACCTACGACGAGATGGTGATCGTCAAGGACATCGACTTCTACAGCCTCTGCGAGCACCACATGCTGCCCTTCTTCGGGCGCGTCCACGTCGCCTACGTGCCGAACGGGCGCGTCGTCGGGCTGTCGAAGATCCCTCGCCTCGTCGAGATGTTCTCGCGTCGGCTCCAGGTGCAGGAGCGCCTGACGACGGAGATCGCGTCGACGCTCGTCGACGTGCTGCAGCCGAAGGGCGTCGCGGTCGTCGCCGAGGCGATCCACCTGTGCATGATGATGCGCGGCGTCGCGCAGCAGAACGCGTCGGCCGTCACCAGCTCGATGCGCGGCGAGTTCGAGTCGGACCCGAAGACGCGCTCCGAGTTCATGCAGCTGATCCGGCACCCGAAGCCGGCCTTCGCCTAGCGTGGCCACGTCCGAAGAGAAGAGCCTCTACGAGATCCTCGGAGTCGCGCGCGACGCGGACCGCGACACGATTCGCAAGGCGTATCGCAAGCTCGCGCGCAGCCACCACCCGGACCTGAACCCGGGCGACGCGGCCGCCGAGGAGCGCTTCAAGCAGATCTCGCGCGCGTGGGACGTGCTCGGAGACGACGAGCGCCGCCGCAACTACGACGAGTTCGGCGACGTCTCGCTCGAGAGCGGCTTCGACGCCGAGAAGGCGCGCGAGGCGCGCGACGCCTTCGGCGCGCGCTTCGGCACCGGCGGTGGCGGAGCGTTCCGCGCCGAGGAGTTCGAGTTCGGCGACATCGACGACGTGCTCGGCCGTTTCTTCGGCGGCGGCGCGCGCGGCGGCGGGCGCGGGATCCGGCTGCGCGGGCCCGACGTCGAGGCGACGCTCGAGCTCGACTTCCTCGAGGCCGTGCGCGGCGGCGAGAAGCGGCTCACGCTCGCGCGGCCGGGCGGCGGCCCGCCGGAGACGATCACCGTCAGGATCCCGCCCGGCGTCGACGCCGGTGGCCGGCTGCGGATCCCGGGCAAGGGCGGGCCGGGCGTCGGTGGCGGCCCGAACGGCGACCTCCAGGTGACGCTGCGCGTGCGTCCCCATCCGGTGTTCCGGCGCGATGGACGCCACCTCGAGTTCGACCTTCCGCTGACGGTTCGCGAGGCGATCGCCGGCGCGAAGGTCGAGGTGCCGACCCTCGACGGCCGCGCGACGCTGACGATCCCGCCCGGCACCGACAGCGGCACGCGGCTGCGGCTGCGCGGCAAGGGCGTGCCCGACCCGCGTGGCGGCGCCGCCGGCGATCTGCTGGCGCGCGTGCAGATCCGGGTTCCGCGCGACGTCGACGCCGAGGCGCTGCGCGCGCTCGAAGGGCTCGGCCGCTTCGAGGACGCCGACCTGCGCAAGGAGCTGTTCCGATGACGCGCGGTCGCATCCGCACCCGCGAGGTGCTCGTCTATCTCGGCCTGGACGAGCGCGAGTTCCTCGAGCCGCTGCGCCGGGAGGGCCTCTTCGAGGCCGAAGAGCTCGAGCCCGAGGAGGCCGACGAGCTGCGGCTGGCCCGCGTGCTGGTGCAGGACCTCGGCGTCAACGCGGCCGGCGTCGAGGTCGCGCTGCACCTGCGGCGCCGGCTGCTTGCGCTCGAGCTGCGCGCCCGTGCGCTGCTCGAGGCGCTCGACGACGCGCGCCGCCAGCGGTGATCCCAGGTCGGGGAAGACCCGATACCGGGCCGTAAATCGCGGCCTTGGACGCCGGGCGTGCCGCCGGGCCGCCGGACCGTGCGCGATCAAGTCTCCGCCGCGACTGCCGATCAGGGTAGGCATCCACAGGGACCCGTGTCCCCACGGCAGGAGCGAAGAATGCGAGCCACGATTCGGCGATTCCTCGGTGACGAGAGCGGAGCGACGGCAATCGAGTACGGGCTGATCGCCGGACTCATCGCCGTGGTCCTGATCGGCGCCCTCACGCTGACGGGTACGAGCCTCCAGGGGGTGTTCAACTCGGTCGCGGGCCAGCTGCAGACGGTGGCCGGAGGCGGCGGTAGCGGCGGTGGCGGCACCGGCAGCTGATCGGGCGCGCCGGATCGAGTGCGGCGCGAGCGCGATCGAGTTCGCGTTCGTGTTCCCGGTCTTCGTCGGCCTGATCTACGCGATCGTGTGCTACGGGCTGCTCTTCGGCCTGCAGCACTCGCTCACCGCGGCCGCGAAGGAGGCGGCGCGCGCGACGGTCGCCTGTGATCCGAGCCACGTCACCGTGTCCGAGCACGAGAGCTGCGCCGCGGGCCGCGCGCGCGCGACGGCCGCGGCGGCGCTCGCCTGGTTGCCCGCGGATCTGCAGGGTCGAATCCTCGGCGCCAGCAACTCCGGCGTTCAGGTCGCGTTCCAGACGGACCCGGTCGCCGGCAAGACGGTCGCGGTCCTGATCCAGCTTCCGAACTACGCCGCCAACCCGATCCTGCCGACGGTGACCCTGCCCTTCGTCGGAACCATGCCCCCGCTTCCAGCCCGCCTCGCCGCGCGGGCCGTGGTCGCTCTCTGACCCCGCGGCGGCAGGGAACCAGCACATGCAGAGTCGGACCGCACGCAACCTCGCCATCGCGATGATCGTGGTCGCGCTCGGCCTCGGCTTCCTGGCGCTGCGCCTCGGGCGCACGCAGATCCGGCCGGCGCCGACCGAGGTCGTCGTCGACGTGCGCGACGACCTGCCGCGCGTCGTCGTCGCGACCGCGCGGATCGACGCGGGCGCGCAGGCGCCGCGCGAGGTGCTGAGCCTCGAGGCCGTCGCGGTGGTGCCCGAGGGCGCGTTCCGCGAGATCGAGGAGGTCGTCGGCCGCAAGGTGTACCAGCCGGTCGGGCAGGGCGAGCCGGTGCTCAGCAAGCACTTCCGGCCGCCGGGCCCGGTCGCGAAGCGCCTCGGACCCGGCGAGCGCGCCGTCGCGCTCCAGGTCGACGACGTGATCGGCCTCGGCGGGTTCATCCAGCCCGACGACCGCGTCGACGTGCTGCTCTACCTCGCGCGCGACCAGGAGGTCGACAGCTCGCAAGCGCGCGTGCTGCTCGAGGACATCCGCGTGCTCGCCTACGGCGCGAACCTCGAGCGCCGCGAGGTCGGCGACGACGAGGCGCAGAGCAAGGCGCGCACCGCGGTGCTCGCGGTTCCCGAGCAGGAGGTCGACCGGCTGATGCTCGGCGCGAGCAAGGGCCGCCTGCGCCTCGCGCTGCGCGGCGACCCCGACGAGGACGGCGAGAGCGGCGCGCCGGTGGCGGTGGTGCGCGGCGACGGCGTCGAGACGCTGGCCAGCCTGACGGCCTCCGGCCCGCGCCGACCGGCGAAGCCGAGCAACGGAAGCCACGGCGCCGCGCCGGCGCCCCGCGCCGGCGTCTCGGTGCTGCGCGGCAACGAGCGGGAGATCGACCGCTATTGAGCACCGCGCGCACCCACTCCCGGAACCTCCCGCGGAGCGCGGCGCTGCTCGTCGGCGCCGTCCTGTGCCTCGCGGCGGGCTCCGCCGCGTCGATCGGCGTCGTCGTCGACGCCGGCTCGCAGAGCGTGCTCGTGCCGCCGTCGCCGGTGCACCGCGCGTCGGTCGCCGACCCGGCGATCGCCGACGTCCGGATCGTGCATGCGCGCGAGGTGCTCGTCAGCGGCAAGCGGCCCGGGGCGACGAACCTGCTGCTGTGGGCCGAGGGCTCGAACCGGCCGGAGAGCTACGAGGTCAGCGTCGGGGCTCCGAAGCTCGGCGAGCCGTCGTCGCAGTCGGCCCAGGTGCAGATCGACACGAAGATCGTCGAGCTCAGCCGTCGCGCGTTGCGCCAGGCCGGCATCAACATCACCCGCGTCGGCCAGAACAGCACGGTGTCGTTGTCGCCGCCGGGCGTGCTCTCGGGCATCAGCAGCGGCGGCGCGAGCGGCTTCCTCGTCGACAGCGCGAGCGGCTTCCTGCCGCTGTCGCAGGCCTTCAACCTCGTCTACGGCCACGCCGGCGAGAACCTGCTCGTCACCGTCAGCGTGCTCGAGCAGAACGGCATGGCGCACGTGCTCGCCGAGCCGACGCTCGTCGCGCTGAGCGGCCAGACCGCGAGCTTCCTGGCCGGCGGTGAATTTCCGATCCCGGTGGCGCAGAACGCCGCCGGCGGCGGAAGCTCGATCACGATCGAGTTCAAGCCCTTCGGCATCCGGCTGATGGTGACGCCGACCGTGCTCGACGACGAGCGCATCTCGCTGCGCGTAGCGCCGGAGGTCAGCGAGATCGACTTCAGCTCGGGCGTCGACACCGGCGGCGTCACCGTGCCCGGGCTCGTGACGCGCCGGGCCGACACGATGATCGAGCTCGCGAGCGGCGAGAGCTTCGCGATCAGCGGGCTCGTGAGCCACCAGATGTCGGCCGGCGTCGACAAGATCCCGGGCCTCGGCGACGTGCCGATTCTCGGCAGCCTGTTCAAGAGCACGAACTTCCAGCGCGAGGACCGCGAGCTGCTGATGATCGTCTCGCCGCACCTGGTGCGCCCGACCGCCGCCGGCGCTCCCGAGATGAAGCTGCCGGGCCAGGAGTACGAGCGCTACCTACCGGGCCTCTTCGAGCTGCAGGGTCTCGAGACCGGCCGCTTCGATCCCGACGGCGCCGGCTTCTCGGACTAGAGGGGAGGTCGGGTACGTGAAGCAGGGCTTCGTCGTCGTGACCGAGCACGAGGGTCACGTGCTGTGGCTCAAGCAGTCGCTCGGCCCGCACGCGGAGGCGGTCGTCGCGGACGACCCGACTCCCGACCGCGTTGCGCAGCTGACCGACGCGGCGTCGGGAAGCGTCGTGTTCGTGCGCGTCTCGCAGGCGGACCTGCGCGAGCGCGGCGCGCTGATCGAGGGTCTGCTGCAGCGCAAGCCGCACCTCGGCGTGATCGCGATCGGCGACGACGACGACAAGGAGATCGTGCTCGCGGCGGTGCGCGCCGGCGCGCGCGACTTCCTGCGCGTCGACACCGAGCCGACCCAGGTCGCCGCCGCGGTGCAGCGCCAGCTCGACCACGCGCCCAGCCCGCAGACCGGCGGGCGGGGCGAGCAGATCGCGGTGCTGTGCTCGCGCCCGGACATCGCCGCCTCGAGCTTCGCGGTGCACCTCGCGCTGCGGATGGTCGAGACCGCGGGGCCCGACGAGAAGGTGCTGCTGATCGACCTCGGCGTGCCCGCGGCCGACTCGCTGCTCTATCTCGACATCGAGCCCTCGTACACCTTCGTCGACGCAGTGCGCAGCGTGCGGCGCTTCGACCAGACACTGATCGAGACCGCCTTCTCGCGCGACCGCAGCGGCCTCGCGGTGCTGCCGCTGCTCGACGACCCGACCCAGATGCGCGACGTCAACGGGAACGACATGCTCGCGCTCTTCTCGATCCTGAAGAGCTACTTCTCGCGCACCGTGCTGAACCTCGGCGGCCTGCGCTCGCCGGAGTTCCTGTCGCAGGCGCTCTCGCAGGCCGACCGCACGTTGCTGCTCGTGGACCAGTCGGTCGCGAACTGCTCCGCGGCGCGCCGGCTGCTGAACGACCTCGGCGCGCTCGGCCATCCGACGCGCGAGATCCAGCTCGTGCTCGAGCGCTACACGCCGAAGCTCGACCCGAACGCCGAGAAGGTCGCCGAGGTGCTCGGTCTGTCGCTCGGCGCGACGCTGCCGCCGAACGGCTTCGACATGATCCGCGCGATGAACAGCGCGACGACGATCTACGAGAGCGCGCCCGACTCTCCCTACGCGGTTGGGCTGCGGGCGCTGGCCGACGAGATGGTCGGGCTCCAGCCGCAGGCGCCGAAGGGCCGCCGCGAGGCGCTGACGCAGAAGCTGCGCCAGCTGGCGAAGCGGGGCGCGAAGTGAGCTTCGACGCCGAGGCGCCGTTTCGGATCCGCCAGGAGGGCGATCTCCAGCAGCTCAAGAGCCGGCTGCACCGCCACCTGATCGACTCGATCGACGAGGACCGCGCCGACCTCGACACCTGGTCCGGCGACGAGCTGCGCAGCTACCTCGACTCGAAGATCGCGCGCTACATCGCCGACCACCGCATCGCGGTCAACCGCAGCGAGACGCAGGAGCTCGTCGGCAGCATGATCGACGAGCTCTCCGGGCTCGGACCGATCCAGCCGCTCGTCGACGACGACGACATCAACGACATCCTCGTCAACGGCCGCGACCGCGTCTTCGTCGAGCGCAGGGGCAAGTTCGAGCTGACCGACGTGCGCTTCAACGACGACCGCCACGTGCAGCGCATCATCCAGCGCATCATCGCGCCGCTCGGGCGCCGCATCGACGAGTCGTGCCCGATGGTCGACGCGCGCCTGCCCGACGGGAGCCGCGTCAACGCGGTGATCCCGCCGGTCGCACTCGACGGCCCGTCGCTGTCGATCCGCAAGTTCCGCAAGGAGCCGCTGCGCGCCGGCGACCTGCTGACCTACGGCACCTTCGACGACCGGATGCTGCGAGTGCTGAAGGCCGCCGTCGAGGCGCGCTGCAACATCGTCGTCAGCGGCGGCACCGGCGCCGGCAAGACGACGCTGCTGAACGTGCTGAGTCAGCACATTCCCGAGGGCGAGCGCCTGGTCACGATCGAGGACGCGGCCGAGCTCTCGCTGGGACATCCGCACGTCGTCCGCCTCGAGACGCGGCCTCCGAACCTCGAGGGGCAGGGCGAGATAGCCGCGCGCGACCTCGTGAAGAACGCGCTCCGCATGCGGCCGGACCGCATCATCGTCGGCGAGGTCCGCGGCGAAGAGGTCATCGACATGCTCCAGGCGATGAACACCGGCCACGAGGGCTCGATGACGACGATCCACGCGAACAACTCGCGCGACGCGATCACGCGCGTCGAGATGCTCGTCGGGCTCGGCGGCTTCAAGGGCAGCGACGCGACGCTCCGCTTCAACATCGCGAGCGCGATCGACCTCGTGATCCAGGTGAGCCGGCTCGCGAGCGGCGCGCGCAAGGTCGTCAGCATCACCGAGCTCACCGGCGTCGCCGACGATACCTACATGACCCAGGAGCTCTACCGCTGGAACATCGACACCGGCGCGTTCGAGGGCGCGGGCGTGAATCCGTCGCACCCGGCCCTGCAGCGCGCGCTCGGCGCGCGGCCGACGGCGTCGGGAGGGCTGCAGATTGGCTAGCGTGCTTCTGCTCGCGACCCTCGCGGCGCTGCTCGCGCTGGCCGGCGTCGCGCTCTTCACGGTGATCCGCGACCGCGCCGAGCAGCGCGAGCGCGTGCACGCGCGCTTCGAGCTGGCCGCGCAGGCGGGCGCGCTGCGCGCGCCGCAGACGCAGCGCGCGGGACTCCCGCAGCTGGTCTGGATCGAGGAGCGGCTGCGCCGCGCCGGGATCGAGCCGCAGCGCTGGCATGCGGTGGCGGCGGTCTTCGTCGCGGTGCTGGTCGCCGGCAGCGCGGCGCTGCTGCGCGGGCCCTTCGGGCTCGTGCTGGCGATCGCGCTGCTCGCCGGCGGCGGTGCGTCGTTCCTGAGCTGGCGCACGCGCCGGCGCAGCGCGCAGATCCTCGAGCAGCTTCCGGGCTTGCTCGACCACGTCGTGCGGGCGGTGCAGACCGGGAGCTCGCTGCCGAACGCGGTGCTCGCGGCCGCCGAGGAGACCTCGGAGCCGATCCGCAGCGTGTTCGTGCGCGTCGCGCGCCAGGCGCGCCTCGGCGTCGCGATCGAGGAGGCGCTCGAGCAGGCGGCGACGCTCTACTCGGTGCGCGAGCTGCGCCTGCTCGCGCTGACCGTGCGCGTGAGCCAGCGCTACGGCGGCAGCGTCCGCGACGTGATTGGCAGCATCGTCGGGATGATCCGACAGCGCGAGCGCACGCGGCGCGAGTTCAAGGCGATGACCGGCGAGACGCGGCTCTCGGCGCTGATCCTCGGCGGGCTGCCGGCCGTGATCGCGGTCTACGTGATGATCGTGAACCCGGACTACCTCGGGCGCATGACGGCCGACCCGGCCGGCCGCATCGCGCTCTACGTCTCGGGCGGCCTCCAGGTGCTCGGCAGCCTCGTGCTGTGGCGAATGGTGAGGTCGGTGTAGCCGTGGAGCCGGCGCTCGCGCTGCTGCTCGCGGCCACCGGGCTGCTCGCCACCGGAAGCGGCGCGCTGCTGATGTGGGGCGTGCGCGAGGGGCGCAGCGCGCGCGAGTTCGAGGATCGCTTCGAGCGGCTGGTGCGCGGCGAGAACCCGGGCGCGGTGCGCGCGTCGGGCAGCCTGCGCCACACGCTCGTCGAGTTCGGCGGGCGCCGCCTCGCCGAGAAGGGCAGCGACCCGGAGGCGGCCGTGCTGCTCGCGCGCGCCGGATTCCGCGGCAACGAGGCGCTCGCGCTCTTCACCGCGCTGCGCAGCGTCGCGCCGCTCGCGACGACGGGGCTCGCGGTCGGCTCGTGGCTCGCGCTGACCGACCGCGGCGTCGGCGTCGGCCTCGGGCTCGTGTGCTATGCGGCGTTCACCGTCAGCTACCTGGTGCCGAAGACCTGGCTGCGAATGCGCGCCGACGCCCGCACGCGGCGGCTGCGCGACGACGTGTCGGCGTTCACGCACCTGCTGCGCGTGCTCTACGAGTGCGGCCTGAGCACCGAGCAGGCGCTGCAGGTCTTCGCGAAGGAGCAGCGCGGCGTGCTGCCCGAGATCTCGCTCGAGGTCGGCGAGGTGATGCGCCGCCTGAGCGCGGGCTCCGACCTCGGCGACGCGACGCGCTCGGTCGCGGCCGAGGCGCAGATCGAGGAGCTCTCGGACCTGTTCGCGATGATCCGCCAGATCGACCGCTACGGCGGCCAGATCCAGGAGCCGATGATGCGCTTCGCGGCGCTGCTCGAGGACCGCGAGCGCACGCGCCTCCAGGAGGCGATCACGAAGCTGTCCGCGAAGCTGACGATGGTGATGGTCCTGTTCCTGCTCCCGGCGCTGCTGACCTTCGTCGGCGGCCCGGGCTTCATCGCGGTGATCCGCGCCCTGAGCGAGATGGATGGTGTCTAGAATGGCGAATCCGACGAAGCTGCTCGGCGCCGCGCTCGCATGCGCCGCCCTGGCCTGCGCGACCCCCGGCACCTCGGAGCCCGGCGCAGTCGGCGCCAACCGCCCGATCGCCGAGCGCGACGGGCTGCACCTCGAGCTGATCGAGAAGATGCTCGATCGCGGCCGTCCGCACGCCGCGCTCGCGCACCTCGACGCGCTCGAGCCGGAGGCCTCCGCGCGCGCCGAGGCGCGTCTGTTGCGCGCCGAGTCGCTGCGGCGTCTCGGGCGCGTCGACGAGGCGGACGCCGTGTACCGCGAGCTGCTCGGCAGCGAGGTCGCGGCGCTCGCGCACCGCGGCCTCGGCCGGATCGCCGCCGACGCCGGCGACGTCGAGCGCGCAGTCGCCGAGATGCGGCGCGCGCGCGACCTGCGGCCCACCAGCGACCGCATCCGCAACGACCTCGGCTACGCGCTGCTGCTCGCCGGCGACCACGAGGCGGCGCGCGTCGAGCTCGTGACCGCCCTCGAGCTCGGCGGCGGCGAGCGCGTGGCGCGCAACCTGCTGCTGCTGCTGCTGCTCGAGGACCGGATCGGCGCCGCGGAGTCGTTCGCGCGCGAGCACGACATCGACGCCCCGTCGGTCAGCCGGCTCTGGCGTCACGCACAGGCCCTGCGCGAGCGGGGCCCGAAGGGAGACGGATCATGAGCAAGGGCCCCTGGATCGCCGCCGTCGCGCTCACCGCGCTGCTGCTGCCGGCCGGCGCATCGGCCGAGTGGGAGGAGACGGAGCACGAGGCCGCCGGCTCGGACGCCGACCACCAGATGCCGCTCGGCAACCGCACGCGCGCCATCCTCGAACGCCAGCGCAGCGGCGTCGACGCGGCGCCCGAGGCCCGCGGCCTGACGCCGCCGGCCGAGCGCCGCGCGCGGATGCGCTATCTGCGCAGCTTCGAGCACCCGATCCCCGACCTCTTCGACGCCGACGAGGCCGGCGGGCCCAAGTAGTGAGTGCGCCCGCCCTCCGCCCCTCGCCGCGCGACCGGCGCCGCGCCGGCGCGATCCAGTACGCGGTGCCGGCGGCGCTGATCCTGACGATGATCGTCGGGGCGCTCGCGGTCGACGTGGGGCGGATGAGCTGGAACAAGCGCGAGCTGCAGTCGATCGCCGACATCGCCGCGATCGACGCGATGCGCGAGTTCGGGCAGTGCCGCGAGACGCTCGGCGACCCGATCGCCGCCGCGCAGGCCAGCGCCGCGCGCAACGGCTACCCGGGCGACCTGACCCAGCCGCCGAACGTCGTCGAGGTCGGAGGCATCGCGTCGGTCGGCGGGGTGCGCGAGTTCACGGCCGGCGGCCCGGCCGCCACCGCGACGGCGGTGCGCGTGTTCGCGACGCGCTCCGTGCCGTTCACGCTGATCGCCGGCGCGTTCCTGCCCGGCCAGGCGAGCCTCTCGGCCGAGGCGGTGGCGACGCGCGAGGCCTACGCGAGCATCCAGGCCGGCAGCTTCGCGGCGCGCGTCGACAGCGACGACTCGGAGCTCCTCGACCAGGTCTTCGGCGGCCTGCTCGGCGGCAACGTCGCCGTCGACGCGCTCGGCTACGAGCGGCTGCTCGGCGCGACGCTCTCGGTCGGCGACCTCGTGACCGCGGCCGGCGTCGGCGGCGTCGACGAGCTGCTCGCGCTCCAGCTCCCGGCGAACCAGTACCTCGAGCTCGTCGCCGACGCGGTCGCCGACGGCGGCAACGCCGCCGCGGCCGCGGTGCTCAACGACGTCGCGGCGGTCGCCGACGGCTCGCGCGTCGTCGAGATCGCCGCGGTGCGCGACGTCGTGCCCGGCGCCGGCGCGCCGGCGCGCGAGGCGCTGCTGAACGCCTTCGACATGCTCGACGTCGGCGCGCAGGTCGCCGTCGGCGACAACGCGGTCGTGATCGATCCCCTCGCGGCGACGGTGCCGGGCGTCGCCTCGACGTCGATGCGGCTGCGGATCGTCCAGTCGCCGCGCATCGCGGTCGGCCCGCCCGGCCGCGACGCCGACGGCGCGTGGCTCACGAGCGTCCGCACCGGCCAGGTGCGGATGGCGCTCGAGATCCGGCTGCTGAACGGGATCGCGCTGCTCGGGCCCGAGCCCCTCAACGTCGACGTGTTCGTCGAGGGGGCGCCGACCGTCGCCCACCTCGACGCGATCGACTGCGCCGACGCCGACGACCCGGTGCACCGCGTCGTCGTCGGCGCCGAGCCCGGCCTGGTGCGTCTCGGGATCGGCCACTACCCGAACTTCGACACCTCGCCCGATCCGGTGCCGAGCGAGCTGGTCAGCGTCGTCGTGCCCCTGCCGCTCCTCCCCGACCCCACGGTGAAGGTGACCGCCGCAGCCGACGTCCCGTTCCAGAGCTCGCCGCAGGATCTGCGCTACGACGGGCCCTTCAGGCCGGCGATCGACGAGGTGTCCGAGGACAACACGCAGACGGTCGGGACGCCGCTCGGAGACGGCATGTCGAATGCGCTCTCCTCGCTGCTCTCGCAGACGACGCTCGACGTCGAGGTGCTCGGCGGCGGGCTCCCCGTCGCCGAGGGCGAGGTGCTGACGGCGGCGAGCGATCTGCTCGGTCCGGTGCTGACCCAGCTCGACGGCCCGATGACGTCGCTCTTCGCGATGCTCGGCATCCACGTCGGCGGCGCCGACGTCACCGTGCTGTCGCTGAACGCCGACCAGCCGTCGCTGGCGCGCTGACGACCCCCGCCGGGTCGGCCTAGCGGCCGGCGGCCGCCAGGTTCACGCCCAGCTCGCCGGACGCCTCGAGCGCGTCGCGGCGCACGTCGATCCAGGTGTCGGCGCGCGCGGCGCGCTTGGCCTGCAGCAGCTGCTCGCGCTTCGCGTCGAGCTGCGCGTCGATCGCCGCGGGGTCGGGCTCGCGGCGCTCGAGCAGCTGCACGAGCACGAGGCGGTCGCGCACCTCGAAGATCCGCGGCGAGCTCTCGCCCGGCTCGAGCGCGAACGCGGCCGCGAGCAGCTCCGGCGCCGCGCCGAGGCCGGGCACGTAGCCCTCGGCGCCGCGGCGGACCCAGCCGCTGCGGGCGAGCGGCAGGTCGCGCGCGCCGGCGGCCTCCTCGAGCGAGCGGCCGTCGCGGACGTCGCGCGCGACCT